>JAVXWR010000119.1:0-3588 GCA_032230725.1 Actinomycetota bacterium | reverse complement strand
GGTCGAGCGGTGGGCCCGCGACGCGGACGTCGTGGTCACCACGTACCCGCTGGCCGGCCAGACCCTCGGTGCGCTGCGTGAGCAGGGCCGGATCATGGTGCCGACCATGACGTACCTGACCGACCCGGCCGCCCACGCGACCTGGTGCCACCCCGCGGTCGACCACCACCTCACGGTCACCTCCGCCACGGCCTTCGACGCCCGCCGCTACGGGGTCGGGGCCCGCGCCACCGGGCCGCTCTGCGCACCCACCTTCGCCGGGGCGCAGCGCTCCCGGGAGGTCGTGCGCGAGGAGCTCGGACTTCCCCGAACCGCTCCGGTGGTGCTGATCAGCGCGGGCTCGCTGGGCATGGGAGCGATCCCGCGCACCGTGCGGGATCTCCTCGCGCATCCGCGCCTGCGCGTGGTGGTGCTCTGCGGACGCAACACCCGGCTACGCCGCCGGCTGGGGCACGACGAGCGGGTGGTCGCCCTCGGCTGGCGCGACGACGTCAGTGACCTCATGGCGGCCGCCGATGTGCTGGTCCACAACGCCGGCGGGCTCTCGCTGACCGAGGCCCTGGCCGCCGGGCTGCCCGCGATCACCTACCTGCCCATCCCCGGACACGGCCGCGCCAACGCCGAGGTCCTCGCGGCCTCGGGCATCGCGCCGTGGCCCCGCGATGCGCGCGAGCTCGCGGACGCGGTCGAGGATGTGGTCGGCGAGCCCGGACGCCGGCACCTCGCGTGGTGGCCGCGCGGGGCCGACCCGGCCGCTGTCGTCCAGGGCGTCCTGATGGCCCGGCGCACCGCCCCCATCCTGGTCGGGGCCCGGTGATGACCGGGTCTCTCCTGGCGGTGCTGTGCGCCGTGGCCGCGGCGACCCTGCTGGGCTGCGCCACGGTGGCCCAGCGGCGCGGGATGAGCGCCCCGACCGATCTGCCCGGCTCGGGTCGCCTGGTGGCGACCCTGGTGCGCAGCCGCTGGTGGTGGGCGGGCACGATCGCGTCGGTGGCGGGGCTCGGCCTGCAGTTCCTGGCCCTGTCGACCGGCCCGTTGATCGTCGTCCAGACGACCATGGTGGCGAGCATCGTGGTCACCACGCTCGCGGAGTCGGTCCTCCTACGACGACGCCCCACCCCGCGCCGCTGGACGGGCATGGTCGTGACCACGCTCGGGCTCGCCACCGTCCTCCTCGCGCTGTCCCCCACCGGCGCCGCCGTCGCCGTCACGCCGTCGGCGACCTCGATGATCGTCCTGGCCGGTGTCACCCTCGTCGTCTCGGCGGGGGCGGCGCTGCGGGCTCGGAGCACGGCGACGACGGGGATCGCGCTCTCGGTCGCGACCGGACTCGGTTACGGTGTCACCGCCGTGGCGCTGAAGACCGTGGGCACCGAGCTCGCCACCGGGTGGGCCGTGCCGCTCGGGCACCCGGCGCTGTGGACCGCCGTCGTGGTCGGACCGCTGTCCGTGCTGCTGAGCCAGCACGCCCTGCGCCGTGCCCGGGCGGTCGCCGCCGCGGTCGCCGTGATCGTCGTGATCGACCCGGTGGTGGGCCTGCTCGCCGGGGTCGCATGGTTCGGCGAGCACGTCGTCGTGACCCCGCTCTCGCTCGCTGCCGCCCTCGCCGCGGCGGTCGCCGTCGTCGTCGGGATCGTGCTCGGGCACACCGAGGGTCGACCGCCCGGCCTCCGTCGGGGTCCGCGCGAGTGCCCGGGGTCGACGGCACGGTCGGACCGCGCCACGACGTCGGTCGGAGGACGCGTCGGCTCGTGACACGCTCATCGTGGGGAAACGGATGAACGGCGCGTCGGTCACGATCGGCTGGGGTCTCGCGGTCGCGCTGGTGGTGCTCGTCGGCATCGCTGTGGCGGTCTCGCTCCTGGGGCGTTTCGGGATCTCGAGGGCGCTGGTCACCGCGTCGCTGCGCGCGGTGCTCCAGCTGGCCGTGGTCGCCACGATCATCGTGGCCGTCGTGCGCTCGTGGTGGCTGACCGTCGCGTTCGTGCTCGTCATGCTCGGCGTCGCCTCCCTCACCTCGGCACGCCGGATGACCCGGCACCGCAGCGGATTCCTCGCGACCGCCGCCATCGGCGCCGGGGTGCTGCCCGTGCTCGCACTCGTGCTCGTCAGCGGCGCCGTGCCCCTCACGGGCATCGCGGTCGTCCCGGTCGCGGGCATCGTGATCGGCGGGGCCATGACCGCGACGTCCCTCGGCGGCCGCCGGGCCCTCGACGACCTCGAGGCCCACCGCGACCAGTACGAGGGCGCCCTCGCCCTCGGTGGGCGCCGTCGCGACGCCGCCATGATCGTGTGCCGCCCCGCGGCGACCCAGGCGCTGGTGCCGCCGATGGACCAGACGCGCACCGTCGGCCTCGTCACCCTCCCCGGAGCCTTCGTCGGCGTGCTCATCGGCAGCGGCAACCCGGTCCAGGCGGCAGCCGCGCAGATCCTCGTCCTGATCGGGCTCCTCGCCGCGGAGACCGTCGCCGTCGCCGTCGTCCTCGAGCTCGTCGCCCGAGGCACCCTCGTCCGCGCACCGGCGCCGCAGCGCCCCTGACGATCAGGGGTGGAGGTCCGGCTCCCGACGGTGCCGCACGATCAGCAGGGCGAGCGAGACGATCAGGGCCGCGGAGCCGACCGACCAGACGACGATGCGTTCGCGCTCACCGATGACGCTCACGATCCCGTCGGCGAGGGCCGCGAGCCCGACCAGCACGTCGACGACCACACCGGTGATGCGCAGGGTCCGTGACGACGGGTCCTCACCGATCCGCCACCACCCGACGGTCGCCGCGCAGAGGAACACGACCCCGATGAGGACCAGCAGGAGCGAGCCGGCGACGGAGGCGGTCACCGCGAAAGCACGCCGGGGCGGGCCGGTCGAAGCATGGCGATCGGGCTCATGACCCGATAGTGGGCCGAGGTCGATGTGTCACCGATGAATGTGAACCAGGCTCTCCCGACACCGGCGGGTGGGCACATCGTCTTCTCATCGACACTTCGGATGCTTCGCCGCCATGTCTCCCCAGCACGCGGCACCCATGTCGCGCACGTTGCTCAACAAGGTGCCGGAAGTCACGGTCTGGTTCTGGCTGATCAAGGTCCTGTGCACCACCGTCGGCGAGACCGCCGCCGATTTCCTCAACGCGGATCTCGGTTTCGGGCTGACGGGCACCTCGATCGTGACCGGTCTCCTGCTGGCGATCGTCCTGGCGCTCCAGATGCGGGCGCCCGCCTATGTCCCCGGGCTGTACTGGGCGACGGTCACGTTGGTCAGCGTGTTCGGGACGCTGGTCACCGACAACCTCACCGACAACCTCGGTGTGCCGCTGCTGACGAGCTCGGTGGTGTTCGGGATCGCCCTCGCGATGGTGTTCCTGGCCTGGTACCGCTCCGAGGGCACCCTGTCGATCCACTCGATCGTCACCCGCCGCCGTGAGGCGTTCTACTGGCTGGCGATCCTGTTCACGTTCGCCCTGGGCACGGCGGCCGGCGACCTGGTCGACGAGCAGTTCGGTCTCGGCTACTGGACGACGGCGCCGAGGATCGCCACCAGGAACACGATGCTGGTGATCGTGGTGCCGATCCCGAGCCCGCCCTGGTCGG
>JAVXWR010000084.1:0-4057 GCA_032230725.1 Actinomycetota bacterium | reverse complement strand
CGGGAGATCCCGGCGCGCAGCAGCCGCGCGATGATGTAGCCGATGATCAGCACCAGCAGGGCGCCGATCACGTTGGGCACGTAGCTCAGGAACGTGGTGAAGGCATTCTGCAGCGACTGCAGGATGTTGAAACCCCCGCCACCGGATGAGTCTTGCGCGATCAGGGTGGGCATTTCGAGAAGCTCCTCGAGCTGTGTGGAGGCCGTTGTCCCGGCCGTGGTTCCCGCCCTGGGGCCGGTCCCAACCGCGATTTCACGACCCGATCCGGGAACTTCTCGGGAACACGCGGTGGGGATATCGATCACCGCGCGACGCATCGGGCCATCGGTTCTGATAGGAAGCTCGCTCGAGGGGGAGCGCCCTGCGGGGAATCACCGCGGAGCGGGCGCCGGATCCGCATCGCTTCGACGAACGAATGGGAGCAGGACCCCGATGGCACAGCGAACGGTCGTCACCCTCGTCGACGACCTCGACGGCGGCGTCGCCGAGGAGAGCGGCTCCTTTGGTCTCGACCACGTCGACTACGAGGTCGACCTGTCCGGCGAGCACGCCGAGGCGCTGCGTGGGGTCCTGGCCCCCTACGTCGCGGCCGCGCGGCGCACCGGCGGTCGACGTCCCGCCCGGGCCACCCCGGCGGCCCGCCCGACCCCCTCGACCTCCTCGTCCGGTCCCGGACGGTCGCGCAGCGCCAACGCCGAGATCCGGGCCTGGGCCGCCGAGCACGGTGTCACCCTCTCCGAGCGCGGCCGGCTCCCGGGCCGGGTCGTCGAGGCCTACGAGGCCGGGGACCCGGCGATGCTGCCCGACGTGGACGGTGCTGCGCCCGCGACGGCCGGCGGGCCGGCCGCCGGGGCGACGCCGGGCCCGACCCCCGAGGCGACGCCGGACCCGACGCCCGAGGCGACGCCGGACCCGTCGTCGGAGGACGGGGAGCGACGCGGCCGCGACGGCCTGACCGGTCCCGAGCGCGAGACGATCCGGGGCTGGGCCTCCGAGCAGGGCATCGACGTGAAGCCGCGCGGTCAGCTCAAGAAGGATCTGATCAGCAACTACCGTGCGTGGGAGGCCCGCCGCTAGCGTCCGGCGGACGACGTCGACCGGTCAGGGCTTACGGCCCCACGCGCTGACCATCGGCGACGTCGCCAGGTCGGGGACCCGGCCGGTGGCGACGTTCTCGAGGTGCCGGTCGATCTCGGCGTCGGAGGCGATCCCGGCGGCGACGAGCCGGTCGCGGATCTGGGCCACGGTGGCGAGCTCGAGTGCGGTGCAGGCCGGTGAGGTGATCGGGAAGAACGCGTCGGCGCCGACCTCGCGCAGGCCGAGTTCGCGCAGGCGCCGCGGCAGGGTCCGCCCGTAGGCCAGGTCGGCCTCCCGCCCGGACATCAACGTGCGGAAGCCGTGCCGCAGCCGGTTCGCGAGCCGCTGGGCCGGGCCGTGCTCGTCGGGACAGAGCAGCGGCTGCAGTCCGGGGTCGGCCTCCTCGAGGAGGAGATGACCGCCGGGGCGCAGCGCGGCCACCATCGCGGCCAGGGCCTTCTCGCGGCGCGGGACGTGGGTGAGGACGAGCCGCGCGTGGACGAGGTCGAGGCCGGTCTCCGGGGGGTCGTCGACCCCGACGTCGTGCCGGAGCACCGTCACCTGCTCCGGTCCTGTCCGGTCGAGCCAGGAGGTGTCGATGTCGGTGGCCAGCACGAGACCGAGGATCCCGACGCGATCGGCGAGCCGGTCCGGGACGCTGCGCCCGCCGGCACCGACCTCCCAGCACCGCGACCCGGGACCGACCCCCAGCGCGTCGAGGTGGCGGAACGTCGAGGCGTCGAACAGCTCGGCGAGCGCGCCGAAGCGGGCGCCCGCCTCGCGCGCCCGGTTGCTCAGCAGGTAGCCCTCGTCGTCAGTCACGGGCCGCGTCCCGCAGGCCGAGGGCACGGGCGACGAGGTCGGCGACGTCGTGGGCGAAGCCCTCGTCGAGCTGGTCGGGCCGGGTGAGCAGGCGGAACCACAGCGGCCCGAACGCGAGGTCGAGGATCGTGTCGTCGTCGGGCCAGGCGGTGGCGTCTCCGGCGGCGAGGCCGCGCGCCGTCTCCAGACGGGTCCGGTAGGAACTGCGGACGGGCTCGAAGATCGCCTCGTCGAAGGCCGCCCGGAGCTGCGGGTCCTGTTGCATCTCGCCGAGCAGCGAGGCCAGGAGCGGCCCGTGCTCGCCCGTGATCACGTTCATCACCGCGACGAGCATCGCCCGCAGGTCGGCGCCGAGGTCGCCGGTGTCCACGACGCCGATCTCCACCCGGCCGCGGCCCGCGACCATCGCGTCGACGAGGAGCGCGCCCCGCGAGGGCCACCACCGGTAGATCGTCTGCTTGCCGACGCCCGCCGCCCTGGCGACGCCCTCGATGCTCACGGCCGCCGGGCCCCGGTCCCGCATGATCTCCGCACAGCTGCGCAGCACGGCCGCCTGGGCGGCGGCCGACCGCCGCCTCGGATCGCCCACGACACGAACCGTAGGCGTCTTGCCAATCGCCGCACCGGGCTGCCACGCTGACGAGCCGAACCGGACCGTCTCGTCGAGCGGCCCGCAGCACACCGGGGGGAGTCCCACCGTGGTCTCGTTGTTCGAGCACGCCGGCGGGGAGGCGGGTCTGCACCGCCTCGAGCAGATCTTCTACGACAGCGTCCTCGCCGACCCGCTGCTCCAGCCGCTCTTCGGGGCCGGGCGCGCGAGCCACGTCGAGCACCTGACGGAATTCACCGCCGAGTCCTTCGGCGGGCCGGACCGCTTCAGCCGTGAGTTCGGCTTCGCCCACCTCATCGCCGTGCACCGGGGTCTGCGGATCACCGAGGAGCAGCGGCAACGGTTCGTGCGGCTCTACCTGGCCGCCCTCGACGCCGCCGACATGCCCGCCGACGCAACCTTCCGCGACGCGGTCCGCGAGCACGTCGAGTTCGGCTCGCACGTCGCGATGCAGAACTCCCACGCGCGGACCGACGCCGAGCTGCACCCGTTGCGCGAGGTCCCGCGCTGGACCTGGGCGGGCGACGACCCGGCGGGCGTCGACCCATGAGCCCGGTCCGCATCGAGCACGTCCGCGGTCGACGCTCCCGGGAAGGCCTGATCTCCTCGCCGGGCCCGGGTCTCACGCGCAGGTGATGATCAACAGACGTGGGTGGTGGTCGACCGGCGCATGTCGCAGCGATGGACGGCTGTTGATCATGTGGGCCTGCCGGTATACGAACGCTCACCCTGCTCGGCGCCACTCCGCGGGCGTGAGGCCGTGGGCGGTGCGGAAGCGGCGGATGAAGTAGCCGGGGTCGTGGTAGCCGACCCGGGTCGCGACGGCGGCGACGGTCAGGTCGGTGACGGCCAGGAGGCGCCGGGCCTCCTGGAGGCGCCGTTCGGTCACCCACCGGCCGACGGTGCGCCCGGTCCGCCGTCGCACGACGGTGGTGACGTGGCCGGGCGACCGGCCGATCGCGGCCGCCACGTCCCGCGCGGTGATGGGCTCCCGGAAACGGGCCTCGAGCGCGTCGAACACTGCGGCCACGAGCGTCTCGTCGTGGTCGCGCAGGTCGGCCGGCACGTCGGTCCCGAGCCGTCCGAGGCGCACCAGCAGCAGCGTCACGTGCGCCCGGGCGGCCTCGGCGTACCCGTCGCGCCGGTCGCGCAGCTCCTCGGCGAGCGCGGTGAGCTCGGCGAGCCACGCCGGTCGGTCCTCCGGCGGGACGTGCAGCCGCTCGCCGCCGGGTCGACCGCCGCGGGTGAACGCGTAGAGCAGGGGGTGCGCCCGCCAGGCCCAGGGGGAGGACGGCGCCTCGGGGTCGACGAGGTCGGCGGGGAAGAACAGCGTCCACACCTGCGTGTCAGGCTCCGCCGGCTCCCCGAGCGGGGTGACGACGGCGCCCGGCGCGACGACGAGGACGTCCCCGGAGCGCAACGACCATGTCCGCGCGTCCACCCGCAACCGGACCTCGCCGTGCTCGACGTAGGTCAGGGCCAGGAAGTCGTGCACATGGGCTCCGAGGCCGCCCCCTCCCAGGGGGCCGGGGCCGGTGCCGCGGAGCA
>JAVXWR010000053.1:0-2734 GCA_032230725.1 Actinomycetota bacterium | reverse complement strand
GGCCGGGCGCGAAGTGCACCAGCCGCCCGTCGCGGGCGCGACCGCTCATCCGCTGGGTGGCCCTGTCCTTGCGTCGTTCCCCCGTCGACCCCAGTACCTCGACGACCTGCCCCTCGAGCGCGCGGTTGGCCGACCAGGAGATCTCCTCCTGGAGCGCCACGAGCCGCTCGTACCGCTCCTGGACGACCACCTTGGGCAGCTGCTCGGGCAGCGACGCAGCGGGCGTGCCGGGACGAGGCGAGTACTGGAACGTGAAGGCCTGCGCGAAGCGGGCGCGGCGCACGACCTCGAGGGTGCCCTCGAAGTCCTCCTCGGTCTCGCCCGGGAAGCCGACGATGATGTCGGTGCTGATCGCGGCGTGCGGGATCGAGGCGCGCACCTCGTCGATGATCGCGAGGAAGCGCGCGGACCGGTAGGAGCGGCGCATCCGCCGCAGGACGTCGTCCGAGCCGGACTGCAGGGGCATGTGCAGCTGGGGGCACACGTTCGGGGTGTCGGCCATCGCCGCGATCACGTCGGAGGTGAAGTCGCGGGGGTGCGGCGAGGTGAACCGCACGCGTTCGAGGCCCTTGACGTCGCCGCAGGCCCGCAGCAGCTTCGCGAAGGCGCCGCGGTCGCCGAACTCGACGCCGTAGGAGTTGACGTTCTGCCCGAGCAGGGTCACCTCCAGCACGCCGTCGGCCGCCAGCGACGACACCTCGGCCAGCACGTCGCCCGGCCTGCGGTCCTTCTCCGTGCCCCGAAGGGACGGCACGATGCAGAAGGTGCACGTGTTGTTGCAGCCCACGGAGATCGACACCCAGCCGGCGTAGGCCGACTCGCGGCGCGCCGGCAACGTCGAGGGGAAGACCTCCAGCGACTCGGCGATCTCCACCTGGGCGGTGGCGTTGTGGCGTGCGCGCTCCAGCAGGACGGGCAGGGCGTGCACGTTGTGGGTGCCGAACACCACGTCGACCCATGGAGCGCGCCGGACGATCTCGGAGCGGTCCTTCTGTGCGAGGCAGCCGCCCACCGCGATCTGCATTTCGGGCCGGGCGGTCTTCACGGGCCGGAGGTGGCCGAGGTTGCCGTAGAGCCGGTTGTCGGCGTTCTCGCGGACGGCGCAGGTGTTGAACACCACGACATCGGCGACGTCGCCCTGCTCCGCGTGGATGTATCCGGCCTCCTCGAGCAGACCAGAGATCCGCTCGGAGTCATGGACGTTCATCTGGCATCCGTACGTACGCACGTCGTACGTACGACTCTGGCTTCTCGGACCGGGTCCCCCGTCGACCGGTCGCACGGCGGCCACACGCGCTGGTGAGCTGAGGCTGGTCATGACCGGTTCAGATTACGGCGTCGGTCTCGGCTCGCCCAACTCGCTGCGACAGGCAGTCCCGGTGAAAGGGCAGGACGCTCCAGTCCAGAGGGCAGGAGATCCCCGGCTTCGCGCCCTACTCTCCCGCGTAGGTCCCGAAGCTCCAGAGGTTGCCCTCGGGGTCGCGGACGGAGAACTCGCGGCTGCCGTAGTCCTGGTCCACGGGCTCTCGCACCACACCGGCGCCCGCCGACACGGCCCGCGAGTACAAGCCGTCGGGGTCGTCGGTCACGAGGTAACAGGCCGCCTGTCCGGTCGATGCCGGCCAATCGGCGGACTCGCGCTGGGTACCCAGCATGATCCCTCCGCCCGGAGGCCACGCCAGCTCGGCGTGGTCAACAACCGTGTCGTCGTCCTCCGCCCTGTACACCGCCGTCGCTACGAAGCCGAAGGCCGCGGTGAGGAAGTCGATCGCGCCCGGGGCGTCCACGTACCTGAGACTCGGCCACACGTAGGTCGTGGGTCGCGAAGGGGAAGCCGGTTCACTCATGCGTCGACTCTGGCAGACCGGCCTGTCCGTCGTCTTGAAGAAAAGGGAACTCCATGCGTTTCCACTGCCACGGCGAATAGCCCGCGAGCGATCGCCACTCCCGGGTGAGGTGCGCCTGGTCGGCGTATCCGCACCGACCAGCCACCTCGCCGAGCGCGTGACCCTGGGCGCCGAACAGGGTCAGGGACCGCTGGAAGCGCACGATCCGGACAGCTTGCTTGGGTGCGATGCCGTACTCACTGTGGAACTGCTGATGAAGGTGCCGCCTGCTCCAGCCGAGCTTGTCGGCCAGGGAGCTGACTCGCTCCCGGCCGCCGGTCGAGTCGATACGGGACCATGCCCAGGCCAGCTCGGGCCGAACGCGGCTTCCCTGCTGGTCCGCACCGGCCGCGGCGAGCTTCAGCAGCAGGCGGTCCAGAGCCTCGAACCGACGAGCCCAGGTGGGCTGGCCGGCGATGTGCTCATGCCAGCCGGCGGCCCAGGCTGGCAGCAGGTCGTCCAAGGCGACCAGCTCTCGGGCGAGCGCGCCCATCGGTAGTCCGAGAAGCTTGCGAGCTCCGGCAGGAGTGAGATCAATCTGGATCCCGAACTGTTCGCCCTGCTGAAAGATCTCTGCCGGCTTGGTGTGGAGACCCGACGCGAGCCCCCACAGCCTGACTCGGCTGTCCGACTCCCCGAGCCAGCCGACGTCCAGTGGGCGCGTGAACGACATCACGACGGTCATGGCGGTGGAGGGAAGCCCTCGGTGGATCGCGAAGCCTTCAGCGCCGTACCGGTAGCCGTAGAACCGGGCGCTCAAGGGTCGCAGCTGCCGTGACGGGAACCACGACACGTGTTCGCCAGGCACGGCATCCACCTCGACTGGCACCGTGCCAGGCTACGCCGTG
>JAVXWR010000050.1:0-3201 GCA_032230725.1 Actinomycetota bacterium | reverse complement strand
CCAGCTCCTCGCCCAGGTGTGGCGCAGCGAGGGCTGGCAGGGCGACGCGACGGTGACCGAGCACGTCCACCGGCTGCGCACCAAGCTCGGCCTCGACCCGGCGGCCCGCCCGCGCATCCGCACCATGCGCGGCGTCGGCTACCAGCTCGACCCGTGACCGGCCACGTGCACGACACCCTCGACACCCTCGACACCGCCGACGCGGCGGGCCTGCTCGACCGCCAGCACCGGGTGCTGGAGCTGCTCGCCGGTGGTGCGGGGCGCGGCGAGGTGCTCGGGGCCGTCACGCTCGCCCTCGAGGAGCTGATCCCGGGCAGCCGGTGCTCCGTGCTCGTCCTCGACCCGGCCGGCGGGACGCTGCACCACGGCGCCGCACCCTCGCTGCCGGCGGCCTACTCCGCCGCGATCGACGGGCTGGCGATCGGCCACGACGCCGGGTCGTGCGGCGCGGCGGCCTACCTGGACCGGGCCGTCGTCGCCGAGGACATCGCCCACGACGCCCGGTGGGACCGGTTCCGCGCCCTGGCGCTGCCCCACGGGCTCGGCTCGTGCTGGTCGAGCCCGATCCACGGGCACGACGGCGTGCTCGGCACCTTCGCGGTCTACCACGCCCGCCCGCACCGTCCCGACGACCGCGAGCGGCGGCTCGTCGCGCGGTTCACCGACCTCGCCGCGGTGGCCCTGGAGCACGGCCGGCTCTACGGCGCGCTCGCCGAGAGCGAGGAGCGGTTCCGCCGGACCTTCGAGGACAACGCCGTCGGGATGGCGCTGACCGACCTGCGCGGCCGGTTCCTCAAGGTCAACGACGCGCTCGCCGCGATGGTGGGCCGCCCGGCGACCGACCTGCTCGCCGGCGACCTCGAGGCGGTGCTGCGCCCGGCCGACCGGGCGGGCGCCCGCCTGCTGCTGCGCGGCCTCACGGCGGGCACGGCCCCTGCCGAGCCGCTCGAGGTGTGTCTGGTGGGCGGGGCCGGGCGGACGGTGCAGGCCGCGCTCACCGCCTCCGTCGTGGGGAGCGGGAGCCGCCGCCACGTGAGCCTCAACGTCGTCGACGTGACGGCGCGGCGGGCGGCGCAGCGCGACCGCGCCGCGCGCCGGGAGGCCGAGCTGGCCGCCCGCGTCGCCGAGGACGCGAGCCGGGCCAAGTCGGTGCTGCTCTCGACGTTGAGCCACGAACTACGCACGCCGCTGCAGGCGATCATCGGGTTCTCGGAGCTGCTCGGCACCCTCGACCTGCCGCCCGCCCGTCGCGAGGCCGCACTCGGACACATCGACGCCGCCGCGCGCCACGTCCTCGACCTCGTCGGCGACGTCCTCGACCTCGCCCGGCTCGAGGCGCGGGCGCTGCCGCTGGCGCCCGGAAGGGTGGACCTGGCCGCCCTGGTCCGCGAGGTGCTCGACCTGCTCGAACCCCTCGCCGCCCGGCGCGGGATCCGGCTGGGCACCGACCTGCCGGGCGCGGGCGGCCCGGCCGCGTGCGCCGACCCCCGCCGGGTGCGCCAGGTGCTGATCAACCTGGTCACCAACGGGGTGCGCCACAACCACGTCGACGGCTGGGTGCGGGTCGACGCGTGGGGCGAGGCCGGGGCCGACGGCGAGGTCGTGCTCACGGTCTCCGACGGCGGGCCGGGCATCCCGGCGTCATTGGCGCACCGGTTGTTCGAGCCGTTCGCGCAGCTCGACGGCGGGCCCGCGGACGACGCCGGGGGCACGGGACTCGGGCTGGCGCTGGTCCGCGGGCTGGTGGAGGCGATGGCGGGCACGGTGACGGTCGGGAGCACCCCGGGCGCGGGGACGACGGCGACGGTGCGGCTGCCCGGCGGAAGGCCGGCGGAGGTCACCGTCGACGACGCCGCGGACGTGGCCGCCCCCGGCGATCCGGGCGTACGTTCGGGCCGTGGCTGATCTCCTGGTCGGCGCGGGCCGCGCGGCCGACGACCTGTCCGGCGCCGGCGTCGACACCGTCGTCGCGCTGCTCTCCGCCCGCGATCCGCAGCTCGAGGAACTGCTCGCCCGGGCCGCCGCCCGCCGCGACGCGCACCTGGCCGCGCAGGGCCGCGTCGGGACCGTCACCTACAGCCCCAAGGTGTTCGTCCCGCTCACCCGGCTGTGCCGCGACCGCTGCCACTACTGCACGTTCGCGACGGTGCCGGGCCGGGTGCCGGCGGCGTACCTGGAGCTCGACGAGGTCCTCGACATCGCCCGGCAGGGCGCGGAGCAGGGCTGCACCGAGGTGCTGTTCACCCTCGGCGACCGGCCCGAGGCCCGCTGGAACGCCGCCGGCGCGTGGCTCGGGGCGCGCGGGTACACCTCGACGATCGACTACGTCCGCGCCGCCGCGCAGGCGGTGCTCGACGAGACCGGCCTCCTGCCCCACCTCAACCCCGGGGTGATGAGCCCGGAGGAGCTGGCCGTGCTGCGGCCCGTCGCGCCGTCGATGGGGATGATGCTCGAGTCGACGTCCACCCTGCTCGTCGAGCCGGGCGGGGCGCACTTCGGGTCACCGGACAAGGACCCGGCCGTGCGGCTGCGGGCGATCGCCGACGCCGGGCGGGCCCGCGTCCCGTTCACCACCGGCATCCTCGTCGGGATCGGGGAGACGCGCCGCGACCGCGCGGAGTCGCTGCTCGCCCTCGCCCGCCTGGCGGGGGAGTACGGCCACCTCCAGGAGGTGATCGTGCAGAACTTCCGCGCGAAGCCGGACACCGCGATGCGCGGGGAGCCGGACGCCGAGTTCGACGAGTTCGTCGCCGCCGTGGCCGTCGCGCGCCTGCTGATGCCGCTCGGGGTCAGCGTGCAGGCCCCGCCGAACCTCGCGGGAGAGCTGGGCGACCCGGCGGACAGCGCGCACAGTGCCCGACACGACCAGGCGCTGCTGCTGCGGGCCGGCATCGACGACTGGGGCGGCGTGTCCCCCGTCACCCCCGACCACGTCAACCCCGAGCGCCCCTGGCCCGGCCTCGACGACCTCGCGCGCGTCACCGCCGAGGCCGGCTTCGTGCTGCGCCCGCGGCTGACCGTCTACCCCCGGTACGTCGCCGGGGAGGGCTGGATCGACCCGGCCGTGGCCCCCGCCGTCGCGGCCCTGGCCGACGAGCAGGGCCTGGCCCACGACCGGGACCCGGCCGTCCGCCACGCGGTGGGGGCCTCGTGACCGGGGCGAGCGGAGCGACGGGGTATGTCACCGGGGCGAGCGGAGCG
>JAVXWR010000048.1:0-2557 GCA_032230725.1 Actinomycetota bacterium | reverse complement strand
CGGCGCTCGCGGGCGGCGATGGAGTCGAGGTCGACGGTGTGCAGCACGCGGCGGTAGTCCTCGATGACCCCGCCCGGGACGTCGATCCCCAGGGCGGCCTGGGCGGCGAGCACCGCCAGCCACAGCTCGCGCTCGGCGACGACCTTGCGCTCGGGCGACCACAGGTCGCGCAGGGCGGGCGAGGCGTAGCGCGCGGCGAGGACGTTGGGGATCACGTGTCCCGAGGATACGGGTGAGGATGGGGCGGTGACCTCCCTCCGGGCTGCGACCACCGTTGACGCCGTGACCCCCGTCGACCTGCGCTCCGACACCGTCACCCGCCCCTCGGCCGCGATGCGGGAGGCCATGGCCGCCGCCGAGGTCGGCGACGACGTCCTCGACGGCGATCCCACGCTCGACGCCCTGGCGCGCCGCGTCGCGGATCTGCTCGGCGCGGAGGCGGCGCTGTGGACCCCGACCGGGTGCATGGCCAACGCGATCGCGCTCATGGACCACCTCGAGCGCGGGGACCGCTTCCTCGCCCCGGCCGGCGCGCACGTGCTGGAGGCCGAGCTCGGGACGTCGGCCTGGCTGGCCGGCGGCCTGCCCGCGCCGCTGCCGCACAGCGCGGGGCCCGGTCGTCCGACACCGGACGGGGTGGTGGCCGCGGCCGGGACGGCGGGCCCGTACTTCGGGCTGCGGACGCGGCTGCTGTGCCTGGAGAACACCCACAACGCGGCGGGCGGCGCGGTGACCCCGGTCGCCGAGCACCGGGCGCTGGTCGCGGCGGCCCACGACGCCGGGCTCGCCGTGCACCTCGACGGGGCGCGGATCTGGCACGCGGCGGTCGCCCTCGGGGTCGCGCCGGCGGCGCTGGCCGAGGGGGTCGACACCGTCAGCGTCTGCCTCTCGAAGGGGCTCGGCGCGCCGATGGGGTCGGTCGTGGCCGGGTCGGCGGCGTTCGTCGCGCGGGCGTGGCGGCTGCGCAAGATGCTCGGGGGCGGGATCCGGCAGGGCGGGGTGGTGGGCGCGGCGGGGCTGGTGGCGCTGGACGGGATCGCCGACCTCGCCGCCGACCACGAGCACGCCCGGCTGCTCGCCGACGGCCTGCGGGCGCGGGGGTGGCCGGTGATCACGCCGGACACCAACATCGTGCTGGTGCCGACGTCGGACGCGGCGACCGTGGTCGCGGGCCTGGCGGACGTCGGCGTGCGGGCGGTGCCGTTCGGGCCCGGGGTGCGGTTCGTGACGCATCGGGACGTGTCGCGGGACGACGTCGAGGCGGTGCTGGAGGCCACGGCCACGCTGCCCGTGCCGGCCTGAGGTGCGCTTCGCGCTCGTGAGCACTTTCGGTGGTCATAGCCGCCGAAAATGCTCACATGCCGTCAGGCACCCAGCAGCCAGTGACCGAGCCGGACCAGGGCCTCGCGGACGTCGTCGGTGGCCCCGGCGAACGAGAGCCGGATCCAGGTGTGGCCGTCGACGGGGTCGAAGTCGATGCCCGGCGCCACCGCGACCCCGGTCTGCCGCAGGAGCCGCTGCCCGAAGGCCAACGTGTCGTCGGTGTGGTGGCCGACGTCGGCGTAGACGTAGAACGCCCCGTCGGCCGGGGCCAGCCGGGTCAGCCCGATCTGCGGCAGTCCCTCGAGCAGCAGCGCCCGATTGGTCGCGTAGCGCTCGACGTGCGCGTCGGCCTCGGCGTAGGCGGCTTCGGTGAACGCGGCGAGCGCCGCCATCTGGGCCGGCACGGGCGCGCAGACGGTGAAGTTCCCGGAGATCACGTCGACGGCCCGGCGCAGCCGCTCGGGCACGAGCAGCCAGCCCAGGCGCCAGCCGGTCATCGACCAGTACTTCGAGAACGAGGTGACGACGACGGCCTCGTGGCTGGTGTTCCACGCCGTGTCCGAGGCCGGGCTCGAGCGGCCCGGGTCGTACTCGATGCCGTGGTAGATCTCGTCGCTGATCAGCTGGGTGCCGTGCTCGACGCACCACCGGGCGAGCGCAGCCAGCTCGTCGGGGTCGATGACGGTGCCCGTGGGGTTCGCCGGGCTCGCGACGATCAGCCCGGCGGGGGCGTCGTGGAGCTCCTCGAGCATCGCGACGGTCGGCTGGAACCGGGTCTCCGGGCCGGTCGGCAGCTCGACGACGTCGCAGCCCAGGCTCGCGAGGATGTTCCGGTAGCACGGGTAGCCAGGGCGGGCGAGCACGACGGTGTCGCCCGCGTCGAACGCCGCGAGGAAGCTCAGCAGGAACCCGCCCGAGCCGCCGGTGGTGACGACGACGTCGTCCGCGGTCACCGTGTCGTCGCCGTAGCGGCGGCGGTGGTGCCCGGCGATCGCCGCGCGCAGTTCCGGGACGCCGAGCGAGCCCGTGTAGCCGAGGATCTGCTCGTCGAGGGCCGTCGCGGCGGCCCGGCGGACGTCGACCGGCGCCGGGGTGGACGGCTGGCCCGCCGAGAGGTTGACCAGGTCGCCGTGGGTGCGCTGGCGCTCGGCCGCCGCCGCCCACACGTCCATCACGTGGAAGGGCGGGACCTGGGCGCGACGGGCGGGGGTCCTCATCAGGGGCGAGCGGAGCG
>JAVXWR010000036.1:0-6795 GCA_032230725.1 Actinomycetota bacterium | reverse complement strand
CCCTGGAGCAGTTCGAGCAGCGAGACGTCGGAGCGCGAGCGCAGCGCCCTGGCGATGTCGGGCAGCCGGTCCAGCGCCGCGGTGACCCCGCTCTCCATCCCGGAAGCGAATGTCGTGACCTCGTCGCGGAAGTGGTCGCGCAGCCAGGGCACGGCGGTGAACTGCAGGCGGTGGGTGGCCTCGTGCACGCAGACCCAGAGCGCGAAGTCGTCGGCGTCGACGTCGAGCGCGTCGCGGGCCGCGGTGACGTTGGGGGCGACGAGCAGCAGCTGCCCGCCACGGGCGGGCCCGGCGAACGGGTCGTACTGACCGAGGACCTTGGTGGACAGGAACGCGAGCAGCGTGCCCATCTGCGCGGCGGCGACCGTCGAGGTGACGCCGCCGGCCACACGGGAGAGCGCGCTCGGCGGACCGGGGCGCACGCTGGGCAGCCGGACGCCGGAGGTGAGCTCGGCGATGCCCTCGGTGGCCGAGGCGATCCAGCCGGGCCGGTCGACGATCGCGGCGCCGGGGATCGGCAGGTCGACGCCGAGGCCGGTGAGCTCGCGGACGTGCCCCTCGCCGACGCGGGCGCCCTCCGCCAGTCGGGCGACCTCGACGGCGGCCTCCTCGGCGGACACGGCGGGGCCGGGCGGGACGAGGCGGGCGCCCGTGGCGGCGGCGAGGTCCCACCGCACGGGCAGGCCGGTGGCGGCCCGGTCGATGGTCTCGGGGGTGTCCTGGACGGTCACTCCTCCACCGTACGGCGGCCCGGCTCAGCGGCAGCCGCACCCGCGCAGCGCCGCGGCGAGCGCGTCCAGGCGGGGGCGGGCACCGACGGGGTCGGGGCCGTTGGACATGAAGGCGAACACGAGCAGGCGCCCGTCGACGTCGGGCACCACGCCGGCGAGCGCATTGGTGCCGGTCAGGGTCCCGGTCTTGGCCCGGACGTAGCCCCGGGCGTCCCCGTTCGGGGTGCCTGCGGTGTAGCGGTCGACGAGCGTGCCGGTGCCCGCCGACACCGGGAGCCCGTCGAGGATCGGGCGCAGCGCGGGGGTCCGGGGGTCGGCACCCAGGGGGGCCGCGGCCGGGGTGAGGACCGCGGCGAGCACCGAGGCGGGGATGCGGTCGTTCGTGGAGAGCCCCGAGCCGTCGGAGAGCTTCACTCCGGACACGTCGATCCCGTGCGCGGTGAGGATCGTCGTCACGGACGACGTGGCGCCCTCGAAGGAGGCCGGGGCGCCCGCCTGGCGCGCGACCTCCCGGCCGATCGCCTCGGCGAGGACGTTGTCGGAATTGGTCAGCGCGGTGTGGACGAGGTCGGTCAGCGGCGGGGACGCGACGCTCCCGAGCACGCGGGCCCCGGGCGCGGCCGGTCCCTGCTCCACCCGCACCGTCGTCGCCCCGAGGCGCTGGCCGAGCGCGCGTCCGGCGTCCTCGGTCGGGGTCGGGGTGCGGGCCCCGTCGAGGGCGTTCGGGTCGAGCCGGCCGCCGTCGAGCATCACCGGGACCATCGGCGCGAGGTTCCCGCCCGCGATGTCGGCCGGGTCCCAGCCGGGGGCCAGCAGCGCGCCGGTGTAGCGGGAGTCGTCGACGTACACCGTCCGCAGCGCCGCGCCGCCCCGGGCGGCGCGCACCTGGGCCACGAGGTCGTCGAGGTGGGCCGCCCCGGCGTAGAGCGACTCGCGGCCGTCGGGGAGCGAGGACAGCGTCGGGTCGCCGCCGCCGACGAGCACCACCGAGTCGGGGGTCGGGCCCGCGACGACGGTGGTGGTGAACCGGGTCGTCGGGTCCAGCGAGAGCAGCGCGGCGGCGGTCGTCAGGAGCTTCGTCGAGGAGGCCGGCACCTGCGGCTCGGCCGGATCGCGCGCCCAGAGCGGCGGCTGTGGGCGGGCCGGGTCGACGACGACGCCGGTGAGGTCGCCGAGCCCGGCGACGCGGCGGTCGAGCACGCCCGCGATCCCCGAGGCGGTGGGGGCGGGCGCGTCGGGACCCAGCGGGCCGAGCCGGGGGACGAACGCCACCGGGGCGGGCGGGTCGACCGCGGCGGAGACCGGCAGCCCGAGACGGCGGGCCAGCCCGGGGGCGGTCAGGACGGCGGCGGTCCCGGCCCCGACGAGCAGGAGCAGCACGACGAGGCCCACGAGCAGGCGCTGGGCGATCCGGCGCGCGCGGGGGACCTCGGCCCGGTGGCCGCCGCCGCGTCGCCGGCCCGACCCGGGCTCCTCGCCGTCGGGTCCTCCCGGCGCGTCGTCCCCGCCCACGGAGGTGGTCCCCGCGCGGTGACCGACACCACTCGCCGTCACACGCCACCCTCCCCGTCGCTCCGCTCGCCCCGGCCCACCCTCCCCGTCGCCGCGCCCCAGCCCTTTCCTGCGGCCGGCCCCACGCACCGTCGTCGCGGCACGTTCGTCGCGATGCGACACACTAGACGCGACCGACGACGGGTTCCCGGGTCCGGTCGGGTGACGAGGCCCGGGCGTGCGACGGGGACGCCCCTGACCGGGGCACCGCAGTCGCGGCCGGTGCCGCGACGGACGAGCAGCGAGGACGCGCCGTGGAGTTCGACGTTCTGATCGAGATCCCCAAGGGTCAGCGGAACAAGTACGAGATGGACCACGAGTCCAACCGCCTGCGCCTGGATCGCACCCTCTTCACCGCCACGCAGTACCCGGCCGACTACGGCTACATCGAGAACACCCTCGGCCTGGACGGCGACCCGCTCGATGCGCTGGTGCTGATCCAGGAGCCGACCTTCCCGGGCTGCCTGGTCCTCGCGCGCGCCATCGGCATGTTCCGCATGACCGACGAGAAGGGCGGCGACGACAAGGTGCTCTGCGTGCCGGCGCGCGACCCGCGCCAGGAGCACCTGCGCGACATCCACCACATGTCGGAGTACGACCGGCTGGAGATCCAGCACTTCTTCGAGGTCTACAAGGACCTCGAGCCCGGCAAGAGCGTCGAGGGCGCCTCGTGGGTGGGGCGCTCCGACGCCGAGCAGGAGATCCGCGAGTCGTACAAGCGCGCCGAGGAGCACGGCGCGCACTGAGGCAGTACGTGTGGCCGGCTTCGACGACCCGCGCCGACGACGGCTGGGGCAGCACGAGGAACGAGTGCTGCCCCAGCATCCGCGTCCTGGCGCGACGACGCAGTATCAGCGCGCGACGGGCAGCGGCGTCGTCTCCGCGTCGAGCGCCGGACGGGGGGCGTCCTGCGGCTCGGCGTACGTCGGCTCGGCAGGCGCCGACGACGCCGGCTGCGGGGGCTCGACGACGAGCTCGACGGGCTCCTGCGCGTCGCTGACGACGCTCACCTGCGCCGTGACCGGGGCGTACCCGCTCGCGGTGAGCAGGTAGCGGCCCTCGGTGAGGTCCCGGACCGCGAAGGACCCGGTGGCGTCGGTGACGGTGGACGCGACGACCCGGCCGTCGGCGCCCATGAGGACGACGAGCGACTCGGGCACGACGCGCCCCGAGGACGACAGGACCCGCCCGTGCACCTCGTGGCGCACGACGGGGACCCGGACGTCGTGGCGCGTCGTGCGCCGTCCCGCGGGGCTCGCCTCGGAGACGACGAGGCGCTCGGCCACCGGCTCACGGCCCGGGGCCAGCACGACGACCGTGTAGGTGCCGGGCCCGAGCTCCGGGCACTCCCAGCTGCCGTCCACGCCGGTGCGGCGCACCGCGCGAACCCCGCCGGCCGCGTCGGTGACGGTCACCGACGCGCCGACCACGGGGACGTCCTCGGCGTCGCGCACCGACCCGCCGACGGGGGTGGCCCGGCGCAGCGCGACCCGGCGGCGGACCGGCGTCCCCTCGAGGGCGACCAGCTCGGCGTGCGGCCGGAAGACCCCGGGGTTCGCGAGCACGACGTAGCTCCCGGGCGCGGGCGCGTGCAGCCGGAACGAT
This sequence comes from Actinomycetota bacterium, assembly GCA_032230725.1. Lineage (GTDB taxonomy): Bacteria > Actinomycetota > Actinomycetes > Mycobacteriales > Pseudonocardiaceae > Actinomycetospora. The sequence goes on along the minus strand of JAVXWR010000036.1, from coordinate 2,908 downwards.
CCGTCGGCTGCGGAGGAGGCGCGGTCGACGACGGTCCCGTCGAGGGCGTGCAGCGCCATCGGGACGTCGGCGAGCCCGCCGTCCACGGCCCGCCCGGCGTCGTCGTGCTCGGTGCGCTCGGCCGCGTCGACGAGCGTGCCGAGGACGACCGAGTCGCCGCGGGGTCCGGCGTCCGGGGCCTCGTGGCGGCCGTGGCCGGCCGGCCGCGGCGTCGGTGAGGGCTGGGCCCGCCCGGTGCCGACGACCTCGACCGTGCGGTCGGTGCCGGCGGCACCCGCCGCGCCGACCGGGGGCGCCGAGGCCGGGACGTCGAGGGCGCCCCGGGCGGGGCCCGTCACCTCGGCGGCGGAGTCGACCGAGCCGGGTCCGGTGCCGGCATCGGCCGCTTCGGCCTGCCGGGCCTGGATGCCCGACGTCGTGCGCAGCGGGACCTCCTTGAGGAACCAGATGAGCACGAAGCCCACGAAGATCACGCAGGCGGCGACGAGGAACACCAGGTCCATCGACTGCGAGTAGCCCTGCAGGAACGGCTCCGCGAGCCGCTGGTCCATCCGCTGCAGGACCGAGGAGTCCTGCACGATCTGGATCGCGCCGGTCGCGGGGTTCACCGCGGGGGCGTTCACCGGATTCGACGTGACGGCCGGGTCGGCCAGCGCCGCCCGGAACGACGGCGTCGCGGACGCCGCCCGGAACGCCGTGCCGATGTAGCCGCCGACCGTCGAGAACAGGATCGACAGGAACACCGAGACGCCCACCGTGCCGCCCATCTGGCGGAAGAAGGTGGCCGAGGCGGTGGCGACGCCCATGTCCGAGGCCGGCACCGCGTTCTGCACCGCGAGGACCAGGGTCTGCATGCAGTTCCCGAGCCCGAGGCCGAACACGACCATGAGCACCGCGGTCTGCCAGTACGGCGTGTCCGCGTGCAGCAGGAAGTGGAAGAGCAGCATGCCGGCGGTCATGAGCCCGAGGCCGATCACCGGGAACACCTTGTACCGCCCGGTCCGGCTGGTCAGCTGACCGGAGATGATCGAGGCGACCATGATGCCGCCGACGAGCGGGATCATCTCCAGGCCCGCGCGGGTCGGGGTCGCCCCGCCGACGATCTGCAGGTACTGCGGGACGATCGCGATGCCGCCGAACATGCCGATGCCGGTGATGACGGCGATGACCGTGGTCAGGCTGAACACGCCGTTGCGGAACAGGCGCAGCGGGAGCAGCGCGTCGTCGCCGTAGGCCCGCTCGGCGAGCACGAACGCGACGACGCCCACGACGCCGATCGCGTAGCAGAGGATCGACAGCCCGGAGCCCCAGCCCCAGGTCTGGCCCTGCTCGGCGACGATCAGCAGCGGCACCAGCGCGACCGCGAGAGCGGCGGCGCCGGGCCAGTCGATGCGGTGCTCGCGACGGCTGTGCGGCAGGTTCAGCACCCGCCACACGACGGTGAACGCGAGGATGCCGATCGGGACGTTGACGAGGAACACCCAGCGCCAGCCGTCGATCCCGATGATCGAGGTGGTGCCGGCGAAGAAGCCGCCGACGACCGGGCCGATGACGCTCGACGTCCCGAACACCGCGAGGAAGAAGCCCTGGTACCGGGCGCGCTCCCGCGGCGGGACGATGTCACCGATGATCGTGAGCGCCAGGCTCATCAGCCCGCCGGCGCCCGCACCCTGGATGGCGCGGAAGATGGCGAGCTCGTACATCGAGGTCGAGAGGGTGCAGAGCACCGAGCCCACGACGAAGATGCCGATGGCGAAGAGGAAGAACGGCTTGCGTCCGTAGAGGTCGGAGAGCTTGCCGTAGAGCGGCGTCGAGATGGTCGCCGTGATCAGGTAGGCCGTGGTCGCCCAGGCCTGCAGGTTCAGGCCGTGCAGGTCGTCCGCGATGGTGCGGATCGACGTGGAGACGATGTTCTGGTCGAGGGCGGCCAGGAACATGCCGAGCAGCAGCCCGGACAGGATCGTCAGGATCTGGCGGTGGGTGAACCCGCCCGCCGCTGGTGCTGCGGTCGGCGCGGATCTCGCGCCGGCCGAGGTCCCGACCGCCGGGGTCGACGCGGTCGTGGTGGTCATCGGTCCTCCTCCACGCCCTGGCGGGCGGGGACGTCGTGGGGGTGGTGATTCTCGAGCGCCGTGGTGAAGCGGTCCATCAGCTCGACGAGCCGCTCGCGGTCGGCCTCGTCCCAGTCGCTCGTGATCCTGCTGATCTCGCGGTTGCGCTGTTCGCGGTTGGCCTCGAACACGCGGTTGCCCTCGTCGGTCGCGGCGAGCAGGCACGCGCGGCCGTCGGCGGGATCGGAACGTCGCTCGACGTACCCGATCCGCACGAGCGCGGCGATCTGCCTGCTGACGGTCGAGGGGTCCGAGTGCACGGCCTCGGCGAGCGCGTTCGAGCGGTGCGGCCCGTCGATGACGAGCCGGGCCAGCAGGACGTAGGCGGCGCGCTCGACGCCGTTGTCGCCCACCTTGGACATCCGCTTGCGCTCCATGAGGCGGATCAGCCGGACGAGCTGCAGGCCGATCCGATCCGAGGTCACCCACCGCGCGGCCGCCCCCTCGGGGGTGGAGGCGTCGGGACGGGCGCCGACCGCTGCGTTCATTGCATGCTCCGTACAATCGGTTGGTCGCTACAACTATGCACCCGCCCCGAGGCAGCACGCCAACCGGGACACCCGGTCGTGGGGTGTGATCCGGGAGTCAGTCGGTCGGCTTCTTCGGTGCAAGCAAAGCGTCGATGCGCGCGATCGGTGGCAGTGAATCCACTTCGTCGATCGTGGCTCGCTACCGTGCGACCCCATGGCCGACGCCGCCCCGGACCCCGACGTGCGCGAGCGCTTCGCCGACCGCGTCCGCTACGAGCGCACCGGCCACGTCGCGACCATCACCTACGACCGGCCGGACAAGCTCAA
>JAVXWR010000031.1:0-3138 GCA_032230725.1 Actinomycetota bacterium | reverse complement strand
AGGCCCAGCTCGTCGTCGACCGTCCACGGCAGTGCGTCCCCGGAGCCGCGTTCCACGAAGTCGTCGTAGGAGATGTCCGCGTGCTCGGCGGCGTCGGGCGGGGCCGGCCCGAGCGGGTCCCTCACGGAGACGACCTCGTTCACGGTCTTCAGGGTGGCCAGGATCGGAGCCAGCATCGGCAGGAACTCCGTGTCCACCACCAGGAATCTCGCTCCCGAGTGGTCGCAGATGTAGCGGACCTCCTCCGCGGAGAGCCTGGTGTTGATCGGCACCATCACCGCACCCGCCAGCGGCACCGCGAAGTTGGCCACCAGCATCTCCGGGATGTTGGGACACATGTAGGCGACCCGGTCGCCGCGCTCCACGCCGGAGGCCCGCAGGGCGTGTGCCACCCGGGTCGCCTCCGCCGCGAACTCGCTGTAGGTCGTGCGGCGCTCGCCGTAGGCGATCGCAGTCTTGTCCGAGAACACGTCCGCGGCCCGCTCGAGGAAGGCCAGTGGCGTCAGTGACGTGAATGAGTTGGCCGGCATGCGCCGCACCTCCGGTAGATCGAACTGCCCCGACGCACGATTCCGCCGGGATGGTTTCCCGGGCGACGCGAGTCGGTCTGCCGCGGTCACGCTCCGCGAGAGAGGCGATCTCGAGTAGGGCCATCGGTCACGCGGAGGTGGGCCACCCGGCGCGGACCACGGCGGACCTCGAAGGACCGTTCGACGGGGTTCGCCGCGTCGGCTCCGGCGAGCCACAGGGCCCGAGCGCCTGGGCCCTCCGACCCTGACGACGCCCGGGTGGCCGGGGCGACGGTGAGCTCTCCCTGTGACCTGGGGGATCGATGACGAGGAGGCTTCCGGACGATGATCGATCGCACTGAACCAGCCAGCGGCGTGGTCGTCGGGGTGGACGGCGACCACGCGACGGAGGGCGCGGTGGAGTGGGCGGCACGAGAGGCCGACCGTTGCCACGTCTCCCTGGACCTCGTCCAGGTCCTGCCCGGCAGCCAGACCGTTCCCGCCCTCCAGGAGCCCACGGGGCGGGCGCACGCCCTGCTCGATCAGGCCCGACGCCGCGTCGAGAGCGTCGCACCGGGCGTCGCGGTACGGATCTCCGTGGTCGAGGGTGGGGTCGGGGCCGCGCTGGTGCAGGTGGCGGAACGGGCCGCCCTGCTCGTCATCGGCTCGAGCGGCCCCGCGATCGACGTCAACCCCACCGTGGGCCGCACCGTCGCTCACGTCCTCGGCCACGCGGCCTGCCCGGTCATCGTGGTCCCGCGGCTCCGGCGCGACGACGACGGCGGGCCGGTGCTCGTCGGGGTCGACGGCTCGCCCGATGCGGTCGGCGCGGTGGATTTCGCAGCCGATGTCGCCGACCGTCGGCAGGCCACGCTGGTGGCCCTCGGGGTGGGACCCCGACTCGGGGCACCCACCCTCGAGGACATGTGGCGCCGCCAGGTCGCCGAGGCCGTCGCCGGCATCGCCGAGGAGTACCCCGACGTCCCGGTGCGCGAGGAGGTCCGCCGAGGGAACCCGGACCACGAGATCGTCCGCGGCGCGAGCGGAGCCCAGCTGATCGTGCTCGGCTCCCGTGGTCGGGGCGCGATCACCGGCGCGCTGCTGGGGTCGACGAGCCAGGCCGTCGTCAGCCAGGCCCCGTGCCCCGTGGCGGTCCTGTCCCCGCGGGCCGCCGACGCCTGGACCCGGCGTCTCCGCAGCGCGGCGGGGACGTCGTCGTGAACGGCCCGGCCGGCGGCGCGGTCGTCATCGGCGTCGACGACGGGCTGCTCCGCACGCCCGTCCTGGATGCCGCGGTCGCGGCGGCACACCGCCTCGGGCGCGAGGTGCACCTGATCCACGGGCACGGCCCGGCCGAGGACGGGGCCGTCCGGCAGGACGATGCGGGCCTGCGCGCCGAGGCCTACCTACGGCGCACCGCCCCCGGGCTGGAGGTCCGGCGCACCTGCGCGGAGGGGGAGGAGCCGGCGGAGACCCTGGTCGTGGCGGCCGAGGGCGCCGCGCTGCTCGTGCTGGGGGACAGGAGCCGTCGGCTGGGCAGCGAGGCCGGACGGACCACCGACGAGGTGATGATCCGCGCCGGCTGCCCGGTCCTGGTCGTCGGCGAGTACCGCGAGGTCCCGGGCGCACCGCGTCGTCACGCCGTCGTCGTCGGGGTCGACGACTCGGCGCACGGACGCGTCGTGCTCGACCGCGCGCTCGACGCCGCGGAGATGCTGGGCTGCCCGGTCGAGGCGATCCGGATCTGCGAGGACGTCCTCCCGGTCGAGGGCGGCCTGCTCCGGCGGGAGGTCGACGCCGGCGACCTCGCAGAGGCCCACGGCGAGCTCGACGCGGTGGTCCGGAGCACGGCCGGCCGGAGCCTGCCCGTGACCACACGAGCCGTCGCGGACCGTCCCGCCCGGGCGCTGCTCGAGGCGGGGCGTGGCGCCGACCTCATCGTGGTGGGGCATCGCGCGGACGACGGGGCCCGCCCGCCGCGCCTCGGGTCGACCGCGCGTGCCGTGCTCGCCGCGGCCCCGTGTCCGGTGCTGGTCGTGGGGCCGACCGCGGGCAGCGTCGGGTCCGTCGCCCCGCCCGGCGGAGCGGAGCGCAGTGGCGTCCGCGGGTGACGGGCGGGGTGGGAGCTGTGAGCCGGTGCGACGTACGGGTGGCCTGGGCGTGGAACAGCGGCTGCTGTGCGCGCCGTTGCCGGGCGGCTTCGGCGAGCAGGATCTCGAGGGACTGCCCGAACCGGCGCGGCGCTACCTCAGTGCGGCCATCAGGGCCGACGGGGTGGTCGCCCGCAGCGCATCGTTGCGGATGCGTGGGCGGATCAAGGTCGGTCCATGGTTGCCGTTCCGTGCGAGTCAGGTGCTCGCCCCGCACCGTGGGTTCGTGTGGTCAGCGCGGGCAGCAGGAGTGATCTCGGGCTGGGATCGCTACATCGACGGTGCCGGCGCGATGCGATGGACGCTGGGGGGACTGATCACCGTCACCCAGGGTGAGGGCCCTGACGTCTCGCGTTCGGCCGCGGGTCGGGCGGCCGCCGAAGCGATCTGGGTGCCGACGGCGCTGCTGCCTCGTTGCGGGGTGCGATGGGAATCCCGAGGACCGGACTCGGCGACCCTGCACTACGAGCTCGACGGCA
>JAVXWR010000002.1:0-6835 GCA_032230725.1 Actinomycetota bacterium | reverse complement strand
CGTCGTTCGGCCTGCTGCTGGTCCTGCGGGGGCTCGAGGGGCTGGCGCTCGCGGGCCTGCCCGCCGTCGGGATGGCCTACCTCGCGGACGAGGTCGACGCCGGACACCTGGGCGGCGCCATGGGTCTCTACATCGCCGGGAACTCCGTCGGCGGGTTCGGCGGACGCATCGTCGTGAGCGCGATCGACGACCTGTCCGGCTCCTGGCGCGCGGCGCTCGGCGGGATCGCGGTCGTCTCGGGGCTCTGTCTGGTCGTGTTCTGGCTGGTCCTGCCCGCGTCGCAGCGCTTCACCCCGAGTCGGGTCGCGGTCCGCGAGCTCGCCGGCGAGGTCGTGGGTCACCTGCGTGACCCGGTGCTGCGGCGGCTCTTCGCGATCGGGCTGCTGATCATGGGGACGTTCGTCTGCGCCTACAACTACGTCGCGTTCCGGCTGCTCGGCCCGCCGTTCTCGCTGCCCGACCTGATCGTCGGGTTCGTCTTCGTCCTCTACGCGGCGGGCACGGTGACCTCGACGGCGGCGGGGCGGCTCTCGGCGCGCTGGGGGACGCGGACGACGGTGCTGGCCGCGGCGGGGCTCGCTGCCCTCGGGGCGGTCGCGATGCTGGCCCCGGTGCTCGCGCTCGTCATCGGTGGCCTGGCGCTTCTCACGGTCGGGTTCTTCGCGGGGCACGCGGTCGCTTCGGCCGCGGTCGGGCGGCGCGCGGAGCACGGGCGTGCGGTGGCGTCGGGGATGTACCTGTTCAGCTACTACGTCGGCTCGTCGGTCGGCGGCACGCTCGGCGGAGTGGTGTTCGGCGCGGCCGGCTGGTCGGCGACGATCGGGTTCCTCGTCGCGCTGCTCGCGCTCACCGCGATCGTCGCCGTGGGCCTGCGCCGGGCCGGTATCGAGCGAAGGGCCCCCTCGGTCGGATAGATCGGCGAGGGGCGCCCCTCGCCGGAACGCCCGGGACGATCGTTGGGGCAGACTCGTCTTCATGGACGGCGCACCGACGATCGCCGACGACGACCTCGGCGCAGCCCGCTCGGGGGACGACGCCGCGTTCGAGCGCCTGATCGCGCCGCTGCGCCGGGAGCTGCACGCACACTGCTACCGGATGCTCGGCTCCTCCTACGACGCCGACGACGCGCTCCAGGACGCGCTGCTGCGGGCGTGGCGGGGGATGGCCGGGTTCGAGGGCCGCAGCTCGGTGCGGTCGTGGCTCTACACCGTCGCGACGCGGACCTGCCTCGACATCGTCGAAGCGCGCGGGCGGCGCGCCCTGCCGATGGATCTGGGGCCCGCCTCGTCGGAGCCGGTCCTCGACGATGCGCCGGCCACCGAGGTGGCCTGGCTGACGCCCTACCCGGACACCGCGCTCGCCGTCGAGGAGCGCGAGTCCGTCGAGCTCGCCTTCGTCGCGGCCCTGCAGCACCTACCGGGGAACCAGCGCGCGGCCCTGCTGCTCTTCGAGGTGCTCGGGTACCCGGCCGCCGAGATCGCGTCGATGATGGCGACCTCGACGGCGTCGGTGAACTCGGCGCTGCAGCGTGCCCGCCGGCTCGTCGCCGAGCGGGTCCCGCCGGTCTCCCAGCAGCGCACGCTCGCCCAGCTCGACGACGCCCGGCTCCGCGGGATCGTCGAGGGCTACGCCGGCGCCCTCGAGCGCCGGGACGCCCGGGCGCTCGTGGCGCTGCTGACCGAGGACGTCACGTGGTCCATGCCGCCGCTGCCGGGGTGGTACCGCGGCCGCGACGACGTCATGGCGTTCGCCCGGGCCGTGCCGCTCGGCGACTGCGGATCCTGGCGGGCGGTCCCGGCGAGCGCGAACGGCCAGCCCGCCGTCGCCCTCTACCTCGACGGACCGGCCACGCAGGTCGACGGCGAGCCGGGGCGCCACCGCGCGTGGTCGTTCACCGTGCTGACCCTGCGGGACGAGGGAATCGCGTCGTTGACGTCGTTCCTCGGCCCGGAAGTCTTCGGTGCTCACGGATTGCCGACCGTCCTGGACTGAGGAACCACCCGTCGTGCCCACGCGAACACCCCTGGAAGATCCGAGACTGGTGGGGACCACGAGAGAGGCGCGACATGGGCGATCAGGACGAGGGCGCGCCGCGGGTCGGGACGCACCTGGCGAGCATGATGACCCTCTCCGAGGTGGGCATCGACTTCGAGCGGGCCAACGCCGCCCGGATCTACGACTACTTCCTCGGCGGCGCCCACAACTTCGCCAGCGACCGCGCGCAGGCCGCGAAGATCGTGGCCGCGAACCCCGACATGCCTCGCGTCTGCCGCCTCAACCGCGACTTCCTCGGCCGCGTCGTGCGGTGGTGCCTGGCGCAGGGCGTGGACCAGTTCCTCGACCTCGGCTCCGGGGTGCCCACCGTCGGGAACGTCCACGAGATCGCCGTGCGGCAGCGGCCCGGGGCGCGGGTGGCCTACGTCGACTTCGAGCCCGTCGCGGTCCACCACGCGCGGGACCTCACCGCGGCGTTCGACGGGGTCTCGGTCACCCAGGGCGACCTTCGCCAGCCCGAGGTGGTCCTGAACGATCCCGGTGTCGCCGGGCTCCTTGACTTCGACCGACCGATCGCGCTCCTGGCCGTCGCGGTGCTGCACTTCATCGACGACGACCTGCCCGCGATCTTCGGCCGCTACCGGGACGCGCTGTGCCCGGGCAGCGTCCTCGCGCTCAACCACGGCAGCGCCGACCACGACGACCCCGTGCTCGCCGAGAGCGTCCGCGCCACCGAGCGCGGGTACCGCGGCAGCGCCACCCCGGTGGTGCTCCGCGACCGCGCGCAGATCCGGGCTCTGCTGGACGGCTTCGAGCTGGTGCCGCCCGGCCTCGTCGACCCCGTCGACTGGCCGGTGCCGGACCCCGGCGCCGAGCCGATCGGCGCCTACGCCGCGGTCGGTCGCATTCCCTGAGTCCCGGCGACGTCACCCGAGGGAGACCGACGCGCCGCACACACACTGCGCGAGACCGGCGCTCGGTGCCCGGTGGACCGACGCGCCGCGCACACATCGGACGTCCGGCGGTGCCACGATCTGCCGATCCGATCCGCTCGCGCGGCACCCGGCCGACGAGGGAGCCCCTGCACGCTCATCAGCTCTCTTTCCGGCCGTGCAGTGACTCCGCGCATGTCCTCGGTGATCCAGTCGACCTCTCGGCGGCTCCCCGCGGTCACGCTGAACAGGACGACCTCGGTGACGCGGTCCGGGTGGGCCCGGGCGTAGGCCTGTGCCAGGGTCGCGCCCCAGGACCCCACCGAGGAGCAGCCACCGCGGGAGCGCCAGATGCTCGCGGAGCCGTTCCATGTCGGCCACGAGGTGGTCGGGGGTGTCGACCGTGAGGTCGGCCTCGGGGTCACCCGGCGCGCTGCCTCCGCATCCGCGCTGGTCGAACAGCACGACGCGGTACACGCCCGGGTCGAAGAACCGGCGCCAGATCGGTGTCGCACCCGAGCCCGGCCCGCTGTGTGCGACGACCGCGGGCTTCCCGTCCGGGCGCCCGGAGGTCTCCCAGCGGATTCGGTGGCCCTCTCCGCCCATCGTGCCGCGCGCTGGCGCCAGGAGTCGCTGGCGCTTTCGCCGACGCGAGGACCCATTCGGAGGACTGCCTTACTCGTAACGCTCCGACGTGCTCACTCGAATGACCGGACAGCCGGGGCGCACAGGCACCGGGTCGGGGGAGGAGGCGCCGGTGGGCGTCACGCGCAAGGTGGTCTCGTTGAGCATCGGTGCTGTCGACGTCCAGGTCGACACCGAGCGGATTGCCCGCGGCACGAAGGCCGGTGTCACCGAGCTGCGGCGACAGGCGGAAATCGTCCGAGCCCGTGCAGCGGCGCAGCCGCTGGTCCAGATCACCGTCGCCCCACCGCCCGCCGAGGCACCTCGTCAGGTCGCCGAGACGAAGCGCTCGCGGAAGAGCTGGACCGAGACCCTCACGGAGCGCCCCGAGCTCGAGATGAAGTGGTGGATCATCTGGGCAGCCATCACGATCTTCTGTGCCGTGGCTTCGCCCGCGTCGCTGCTGATCAGCATCCCCGTCGGGGTGTACCTCCTCTACGCCCGCCAGCAGGCGGCCAAGGCCCGCGCCGTTGCGGCCCGCCAGCCCTTCGACGCCGAGCAGGCCATCCGTGAGGCTCGCGCCTTCGGGTTCCCGACCGACGTCTACCGCACCGAGCCCGGAGCGCACGGTCGCCACGCTCGATGAGCTGACCTCGCCCCAGGACCAGAGCCGCCTCACCCGCGGGCGATGTCGGCGAACCGGCTGTAGTGGAGCTGGTGGGCCACGGTGATCGTCGCCGTGGGTCCGTTGCGGTGCTTGGCCAGGATGAGGTCGGCCTCGCCGGCGCGCGGGTCGTCGCGCTCGAACGCGTCGGGACGGCTGATGAGCATGACCATGTCGGCGTCCTGCTCCAGCGAACCGGACTCGCGCAGGTCGGAGAGCATGGGCTTCTTGTCCGTGCGCTGCTCCGGACCGCGGTTGAGCTGGCTGATCGCGACCAGCGGGACCTCGAGCTCCTTGGCCAGCAGCTTGAGCTGGCGGGAGAACTCCGAGACCTCCTGCTGGCGGCTCTCGACCTTCTTCCCCGAGGTCATCAGCTGCATGTAGTCGAGGATGATCAGCTTGAGGTCGTGGCGCTGTTTGAGCCGCCGCGCCTTAGCCCGGATCTCCATGATCGTCATGTTGGGCGAGTCGTCGATGAACATCGGTGCCTCGGAGATCTCGCTCATCCGGCGGGCGAGCCGCGTCCAGTCGTCGTCGGTCATCGTGCCGGCGCGCATGTCGGCCAGCCGGATCTTCGCCTCGGCCGAGAGCATGCGCATGACGATCTCGGTGCGGCTCATCTCCAAGGAGAACACGCAGCTGGTCAGGCCGTGCTTGATACTCGCCGAGCGAGCAAAATCCAATCCCAGTGTGCTTTTCCCGATCCCGGGCCTCGCCGCCACGATCACCATCTGCCCGGCGTGCAGGCCGTTCGTCACCTCGTCGAGATCGGCGAACCCCGTCGGCACCCCGAACGACACGCCACCCCGCGAGGCGATGGCGTCGATCTCGTCCATCGTCGGCTGCAGCACGTCCTCGAGGGCGACGTAGTCCTCGGTGACCCGCCGGTCGGTCACCTCGTAGACCGCGGCCTGGGCGCGGTCGACGATGTCGTCGGTGTCGGCACCCTCGCCGCCGTGATAACCCAGCTGCACGATCCGGGTGCCTGCCTCGACGAGCCGTCGCAGGATCGCGCGGTCGGCCACGATCTCCGCGTAGTAGGCCGCGTTGGCGGCCGTGGGCACCGCCGCGATGAGCGTGTGGAGGTACGGCGCCCCGCCGATGCGCAGCAGCTCCCCGCGGCGCTCGAGCTCGGCGGAGACGGTCACCGGGTCGGCCGGTTCACCTCGGCCGTAGAGGTCGAGCACGCACTCGTACACCGTCTGGTGCGCCGGGCGGTAGAAGTCGTCGGGCTTGAGCACCTCGACGGTGTCGGCGATCGCGTCCTTGCTCAGCAGGATCGCGCCGAGCACCGACTGCTCGGCAGGAATGTCCTGAGGTGGCTGGCGGTCGAACTCCGGACGCGCACCCTCGGCTCCGGCGGATCGGGACTTCCGGTCGAAGCCCCCGTCCCGGCCACCCGCCCCCCGTTCGTCGAGCACCGCCACGGACCCGCTCCTCCCTGATCGACGCCGGAGGAGGGGAACGGTCTGGTTCCGCCCCGGCACGTCCGGCGCGCCTCTTCTACCGCGAGGCACCGACACCGTCGCCGAGCGCGCCGTGCAGGCCCGGGGCGAGGTGCCGGACGCACGCTAGGGGGCGGGGGTCCCGGGGGACCAGGCGGTCATGTTGATGTCGGTGTTGATGGACTGGGGACGGATCGGGATGCACAGGGCGCACGGGTGGGCGCACCTGGGGACAACCTGTTGGCAACCCGTGGTCGCTGACCGTTCCCGCAGCTCAGCGGGTTGTGCACACTGTGGACAACAGGTGGACCGGCATGTCGCCGCGCGGCGGGACCGGCGTGTCGCGCCACGGCCCCGTCACTCCGGAGACGACCGGCCGACGTCGGGCGCCGGGCGGGTCGGTGACGATCGGGCGACCGCCCGCCGCCACGGGTGGGGGAGGCGGCCCGACCGGGGGTCGGGCGCCCGGCGCGCACCACACACATCCGGACACACGTCGGGCCCCGGACCACGCGCGGCGGTCCGGGGCCCGAGGTGGGTGAGGGCGGGGTCAGGTGCCCTGGACCTCCAGCGGGAGCTCGACGGCGACGTCCGGGTGGAGCCGGACGGTGACCTGGTGGGACCCGATGGTCTTGATGTGACCCCGGGTGTCGACCAGGCGCTTGTCGAGGTTGGGGCCGCCCGCCGACCGCACCGCGCCGACGATGTCGGCCGGCGTCACGGAGCCGAAGAGCTTGCCGCCCTGCCCCGCGGACTTGGCGGTAACCGTGACGGTGCCGACGCCCTGGAGCTGGCCGGCGATCTCCTTGGCGTGGTCCAGGTCGCGGATCCGCTTGCCCTCCTGGGTGCGGCGGATCGTGGCGACCTGCTTCATCGCACCGCGGGTGGCGACGATGGCCAGCCCGCGGGGCAGCAGGAAGTTGCGGCCGTAGCCGTCCTTGACCTCGACGTTGTCGCCGGGGCCGCCGAGGTTGGCGACGTCGGCGGTGAGGATGAGCTTCACGTGGTTCCCCTCCCTCAGCGCGCGGTCGACGTGTAGGGCAGCAGCGCCATCTCGCGCGAGTTCTTCACGGCGACGGCGACGTCCCGCTGGTGCTGCGAGCAGTTGCCCGAGACCCGGCGGGCGCGGATCTTGCCGCGGTCCGAGATGTACTTGCGGAGGAGGTTGGTGTCCT
>JAVXWR010000019.1:0-4649 GCA_032230725.1 Actinomycetota bacterium | reverse complement strand
CCGATGCCCATGATCGAGCCGATGTTCGCGTCGGCGATGGTGTGCAGCACGCCCTCGTCGAAGCACTTCACGGTCTCGAGGGCCTCGGCGAAGAGCATCCGCTCCTGCATGTCCACGAACGGCAGGTCGCCGGTCGCGGCGCCGAACTCGTCAGCGAGCCCCTTCCAGAGTCCGGTCCGCTTGCCCTCGGCGTCGTACTCGTAGAACCCGGCGCCCGACGAGCGGCCACCGCGCCCGAGCTCGACCATCCGGTCCACGATCGCGTCGGCGGGGTGGCTCACCCAGGTACCGCCCGCCGCCTCGACACCCTTGCGGGTCTCCTCGCGGATGTGCTGCGGCAGCGTGAGGGTCAGCTCGTCCATCAGCTGCAGCGGCGGCGCGGGGTAGCCCGCCTGCGAGCCGGCCTGCTCGATCGACGACGGCGCGGCGCCCTCGCCGAGCATCGCCACGGCCTCGTTGAGGAACGTGCCGATGACGCGGCTGGTGAAGAACCCGCGGGAGTCGGAGACGACGATCGGCGTCTTCCGGATCTGCAACGCGATGTCGACGGCCTTCGCCAGCGTGGCGTCGGACGTCTCCTCGCCGGTGATGATCTCCAGGAGCGGCATCTTGTCGACCGGCGAGAAGAAGTGCAGGCCGATGAAGTCCTCAGGCCGCTCGACCCCGGTCGCCAGGTCGGTGATCGGCAGCGTCGAGGTGTTCGAGCCCAGCACCGCGTCGGGCGTCAGGTACGGGTAGATCTCGGCGAAGACCTTCTTCTTGAGGTCGGGGCTCTCGAAGACCGCCTCGATGACGAGGTCGGCGCCCTGCGCGTCGGCCGGGTCGGCGGTGGGGGTGATCCGGGCGAGGACCTGGTCGGCCTTCTCCTGGGTCGACTTCCCGCGCGAGACGGCCTTGTCGAGGATCTTCTTCGAGTAGTTCTTGCCCTTGTCGGCGTTCTCCTGCGCGACGTCCTTGAGGACGACCTCGAGGCCCGCCATCGCGCAGGTGTACGCGATGCCCGCGCCCATCATCCCGGCGCCGAGCACGACGACCTTCTGCGCGGTGTGCTTCTCGTAGCCGTCGGGCCGCGAGCCACCCTTGTTGATCTTCTGGAGGTCGAAGAAGAACGCGTTGATCATGTTCGTCGAGACCTGCCCGACGACGAGGTCGGCGAAGTAGCGCGACTCGATCTTCGCGGCGTTGTCGATGTCGACCTGGGAGCCCTCGACCGCCGCGCACATGATGTTGTACGGCGCCGGCATCGGGGCGTTCTTGAGCTGCTTGCGCAGGTTCGCCGGGAACGCCGGGAGGTTCGCCGCGAACTTCGGCACCGACGGGGTGCCGCCCGGGATCTTGTAGCCCTTGACGTCCCAGGGCTGGACGGCCTCGGGGTTGGCCTTCACCCACTCCTTGGCCTTGCTGACGAGGTCGTCGGCGGTGTCCACCACCTCGTCGACGAGCCCGGTCTCCTGGGCCGCCCTCGGGTTGCGCTGCTGGCCCTGGAGCAGGACCTGGAGGAGCGCGTCGGCGATGCCGAGCAGGCGCACCGTACGGACCACGCCGCCGCCGCCGGGCAGCAGGCCGAGGGTGACCTCGGGCAGACCGATTTTCGAGCCCTTGGCGTCGAGGGCGATGCGGTGGTGGCAGGCCAGCGCGATCTCGAGGCCGCCGCCGAGCGCGGCGCCGTTGATCGCCGCGACGACCGGCTTGCCCACGGTCTCGAGGCGGCGCAGCGCGCCCTTGATCGACTGGGACTGGTCGTAGACCTTCTGGGCCTCGGACGCGCCGTAGTTGCGCAGGTCCTCGAGGTTGCCGCCGGCGAAGAAGGTCTTCTTCGCGCTGGTCAGCACGACCCCGGAGATCGAGTCCTTCTCGGCCTCGAGCCGGTCGAGGGTGGCCTCGAAGTCGGTGCCGAACCGGGCGTTCATGGTGTTGGCCGAGGCGTCCGGGTCGTCCATCGTCAGCGTGACGATGCCGTCGCCGTCGGCCTCCCACCGGAACATGTTGTCGCTCACTGCTGGATTCGCTCCTAGGTCAAAGTCGAAACGGGGAACGCGCTTCCCGACGCCGGGCTGTAGGGGACGGCGACGAAGGAGCCGTCACGTCCCGATCCCGGCCTGGAGGGATCCTCAGACGCGCTCGATGATGGTGGCGACGCCCATGCCGCCGCCGATGCACAGCGTGACGATGGCGCGGCGCAGGTCGCGGCGCTCGAGCTCGTCGACCATGGTCCCGACGAGCATCGCTCCGGTGGCCCCCAGCGGGTGGCCCAGCGCGATCGCGCCGCCCATGACGTTGGTGCGCTCGTGCGGGAAGCCCAGGTCGCGCATGAGCTTCATCGGCACGGCGGCGAACGCCTCGTTGATCTCCAGCAGGTCGATGTCGTCGACCGTCATGCCGGCCTTGGCCAACACCTTGTGGCAGGCGGGCGTCGGGCCGGTGAGCATGATCGTCGGGTCGGCGCCGGAGACGGCGGTGGCGACGATGCGGGCGCGTGGGGTGAGGCCGTTGCTCTTGCCGGCCTCCTCGCTGCCCAGCAGCACGAGCGCGGCGCCGTCGACGATGCCCGAGGAGTTGCCCCCGTGGTGCACGTGGTCGATCTTCTCGATCCAGTGGTACTTCTGGAGCGCCACGGCGTCGAAGCCGCCCATCTCGCCGATGCCGGCGAACGAGGGCTTGAGGCCGGAGAGACCCTCCATCGTCGTCTCGCGCATGTGCTCGTCGCGGTCGAGGATCGTGAGCCCGTTGCGGTCGACCACCGGGACGATCGAACGGTCGAAGGCGCCGTCGGCCCAGGACTTCGCGGCGCGGGTCTGCGACTCCAGCGCGTACGCGTCGACGTCCTCGCGGGAGAAGCCCTCGATGGTGGCGATGAGGTCGGCGCCGATGCCCTGCGGGGCGAAGCCGGTCTTGAAGTTCGTCTCCGGGTCCATGGCCCAGGGCCCGCCGTCGGAGGCCATCGGGACCCGGGACATCGACTCGACGCCGCCGCCGATGATCATGTCCTCCCAGCCGGAGGCGACACGCTGGCCCGCCTGGTTGACGGCCTCGAGGCCGGAGGCGCAGAAGCGGTTGAGCTGCACGCCGCCGGTGGTGTCGGGGTAGCCCGCGGCGATGGTGGCGGTCTTGGCGATGTCGCCGCCCTGGTCGCCGATGGGGGAGACGCAGCCGAGGACGACGTCCTCGACCTGCGCGGGGTTGAGCTCCGGGTTGCGCTTGCGGAGCTCGTCGAGGAGTCCGACGACCAGCGACACCGGCTTCACGGAGTGCAGCGACCCGGTCGGCTTGCCCCGCCCGCGCGGGGTGCGGATGGCGTCGTAGATGTATGCCTCGGTCACGGGTGAGGGTCCCTTCGGTACGGCTCGAGCGCGGCGGGCCGCTCGGCGCTCCTGACAGTCATGATGGACTGTTTCTGGCGGCTGTCAACGGTCGGCCGACGGTCCGGCCACCGACGTTACCGACGAGTAGGTCCGTCGGTCAGGCAAGGGCACCCGTGGAGTGATCGGACCGGCGCCGTGCGGCGCGCGGTGACGGTCAGCGTTGACCGTTCGGGTCGGGTCCGCGACGATCGGGACCCGTCTCGGGGCCGAGCAGGGGAGGTGGCGCATGACGGCAGGCCGGGCCGGTGAGCCGGAGCCTCTCCTCGACGCGTCGCCGGACGCCTCTCCCGACCGGACACGACGGGCGACCGGTCCCCGGCGGTCCCGCGAGCAGCGCACGTCCGACAGCCGCCTGCGCATCCTCGACGCCGCAGTGGCCTGCCTGGTCGAGTCGGGCTACGCCGGCACCACGACGCTGACGATCCAGGCCCGCGCCGGGGTGTCGCGCGGTCGGCTGCTGCACCACTTCCCCTCGAAGGAGACGCTGCTCGTCGCCGCGGCGCAGCACCTCGCGGCCACCCGGTTCGCCACCGACGGGCTGGCGGCCGCCGAGCTGCCCGGCGACCCCGAGGCGCGCATCGACCGGGTCGTCGAGGAGATGTGGACGACGTTCCAGCAGCCCTACTTCTGGGCCTCGGTCGAGCTCTGGACGGCGGCGCGCACCGATCCCGCGCTGGCCGCCGCGCTGCTGCCCGCCGAGCGGAGGCTCGGAGCGGCGATCCGGCAGACCCTCGACGCGGTGTTCGAGGCCTACACCGACCGGCCGATGTACCCGATGGTGCGCGAGATGCTGCTGACGAGCATGCGCGGCGTCGCGCTGACCTACGGGTTCGACCCGCGCGAGGCGGCCACCGACCCGCACGTCGAGCAGTGGAAACAGCTGACGAAGGCGCTCCTGCTGGACCTCTGAGCCCTCAGCGCAGGGTCCGGGCGTAGGCCTCCGGGGTGCGGCCCAATGCGGCGCGGAACTCCCGGACGAGGTGGGCCTGGTCGGCGTATCCCAGGGCGCTCGCGACCTCGGACCACACCACCCGCTCGCCCGCCCGCACCGCCTCGGCGGCCTCGAGCAGGCGGTAGCGGCGCAGCACCCAGGTCGGGGACACCCCGGCGTGGCGGGCGAACAGCCGCTGCAGCGCGCGGGGCGTGACGCCGGCCCGCGTCGCGAGGTCGTCGAGGCGCCGGACGTCGCGGTCGGTCTCCGCGATCCGGGCGACGGCTGCGACCTCGCGCGCCTGCACGACGAGCGCCGGGTCGGCGGCGTCCAGGGCCTCCTCGAGGACCCCGGCG
>JAVXWR010000903.1:0-4965 GCA_032230725.1 Actinomycetota bacterium | reverse complement strand
GGGCGTGGTCGAGGTGCACGACCCCGCCCGGGTCGGTGCCGACCCGTGGCGGGGGCCGTCGCGCCCGGTGGTGCGTGGCGAGCTCACCCTGCTCGCGACGATCGCCCGCCAGGTGGGGGCCGAGGTGGAGAACAGCCGCCTCGAGGCCCGGTTGCGTCGCGACGCCCATCGCGACCCGCTCACCACCCTGCTCAACCGGCCGGGCTTCCTGCAGGCCGCCGCGGACCAGGTGCACGCGGGCACGGGCGCGATCGCGATCATCTCGTTCGGGCTGCTCGACCAGGTCAACGACACCCTCGGGCACGCCCGCGGCGAGGAGTTCGTCGCCCTCGCGGCGCGGCGTCTCGAGGCGGTGTGCGCGAGCGCGCGGGCCGCCGCGGGGGCGCCGGGAGCGCGGCTGGCGGCGCGCCTCGAGGGCGACACCTACGCGGTCGTCGTCGCCGGGGTCGACGGCCCGACCGCGCACGCGAGCGCCGAGGAGATGCGCGCGCAGCTGGTCCGGCCGTTCGTCATCGAGGGAATCCCGTTCGAGGCGCCGGTCCTGGTCGGCCTCGCCGCGGTCGGCGCCCCGAGCCTGGCCGGCGAGCGGGACGGTGCGGTGCTCGCCTCGCGGCTGCTCGCCCGGGCCGACATCGCCCTCGCGGCCGCGCGGCTCGGGGGCGACCCGGTGCGGTGCTACGACCCGAGCATGGGGGAGCGGGCCGACCGCAGGCTCGCCCTGATCCGCGGCTTCGCGCCCGCCGTCGCCGACGGCAGCCTGCGCGTCTACTACCAGCCGACCGTCTCGCTGGAGGCCCGCACGGTCCTCGGGGTGGAGGCGCTCGCCCGCTGGGAGCACCCGGAGCTCGGGCCGCTGCTGCCCGACGAGTTCGTGCCCGTGCTCGAGGCGACCGGCCAGATCGCCGGCCTGACCGTCTTCGTGCTCGACGAGGCCCTCGCCGCGGCCCGGCGCTGGCTCGACCGCGGGCTGCGGCTCTCGGTGGCGGTCAACCTGTCCGTCCGCACCCTCGACGACGCCTTCCCGCCCCTGGTGGCCGAGGCCCTCGCCCGCCACGAGGTGCCCCCGGAACTGCTCACGCTCGAGGTCACCGAGAGCGGGGTGTCGGCCGAGCGGGAGTACGCGCTGCCCGCCCTGCGCCGCCTGCACGCCATGGGCTGCCGGCTCGCCGTGGACGACTTCGGCACCGGGCAGTCCTCGCTCGCCCACCTGCGGCGCCTGCCCGTCGACCAGGTGAAGATCGACAAGAGCTTCGTCCTGGGGATGGGCACCGAGACCGGGGACGCCGCGGTGGTCCGCGCGATCGTCGAGATGGGCCACACCCTCGGGCTCACCGTGGTCGCCGAGGGCGTGGAGGACGGCGACGTGCGCACCGCGCTGACCGAGATGGGCTGCGACGTCGCGCAGGGCTATCTGGTGTCCCGCCCGCTCTCCGCGGGGCACCTCGACCAGTGGTTGGAGTCCCTCGTGCGCGAGGGGGGTGCCACGCCCGGCGCCCCCGGGGGCCCTGTACGCTGGACACCGCCCGCGGGCACGGCGCCGGAGAGTTCCGGAGCCGCGTGACCAGTAGGTGGACTGGCCCCTTTAGCTCAGTCGGCAGAGCGTCTCCATGGTAAGGAGAAGGTCTACGGTTCGATTCCGTAAAGGGGCTCGGTGAGGGGGAACCGGCGGCTCGGCCCGCCGGTTTCGTCATGTCGGGGTTCGGCTGGACCGGCTCCCGGCGGCACCGTGGCGGTGTAGCTCAGGTGGCAGAGCAAGCGGCTCATAATCGCTGTGTCGCCGGTTCAAGTCCGGCCACCGCTACCGAACAGCAGACGTAGTCGAAAGGACACTCCCATGGCCGCGACCGATGTGCGCCCCAAGATCACGCTCGCGTGCGAGGAGTGCAAGAACCGCAACTACATCACCAGGAAGAACCGGCGCAACGACCCCGACCGGCTCACCCTGAAGAAGTTCTGCCCCCACTGCGGCACACACCGCGGGCACCGCGAGACGCGCTGAGCCCCGCGGAAGCACACGCCGTCGTGCCGCTGGACGCCTCCTTCGTCGGACGCAGCTGGGCTCCCCGCTCGTACGTCGTCGGCCGGGAGAAGGTCCGGGAGTTCGCCCGCGCGGTCGGGGCGACCGACCCGGTGCACACGGAGCCCGACGCCGCGCAGGCCGCCGGGCACGCCGACGTGGTCGCTCCGCCGACCTTCGCGGTGGTGTTCACCTGGGACGCCACGCGGGAGGTCGTGGACGACCCCGCCCTCGGACTGGACTTCACGCGCGTGGTGCACCGCGACCAGTCCTTCGAGCTGCACCGACCGGTCGTGGCCGGCGACGTCCTCACCACCGTCGTGACCGTGGACGAGATCCGCGAGCTCGCCGGGAACGACGTCGTCACCTTCCGCTGCGACGTCACCGACCCCGACGGGACGACGGTGCTGGTGACGCGGGCGACGCTGGTCGGGCGGGCGGGCGAATGAGCGGACTGCCGCAGGTCGCGACCGGGGACGAGCTCCCCGGCCGTACCGTGCCGATCACCCGCGCCGGCCTCGTCCGCTACGCCGGCGCCTCCGGCGACCTCAACCCCATCCACTGGAACGAGCGCACCGCGCTGGCCGTGGGTCTGCCCGGCGTCATCGCGCACGGGATGTTCACCATGGCGCTCGCCGCGCAGTACGTCGCGGAGTGGGCCGGCGACCCGACCGCGGTGCGCTCCTTCTCCACCCGCTTCACCCGCCCGGTCGTCGTCCCCGACGACGACGAGGGTGCGTCGCTGCAGCTCGGCGCCACCGTGAAGGCCGTCGACGACGACGGCACGGTCACCCTCGCCGTGACGGCCACGGGTCCCGACGGCAAGGGCGTGCTCGGCAAGGCGATCGCGGTCATCCGCGGATAGGCCCGGCTCGCGGTCGGCGCCGTCCCCGAGGGGAGGATTCGGTCGCTCCATCCGCACGAGGGTTCCCCTCGTGCCGGGCTCCGGGGCCGGCTAGCTCGCGGTGGCCGAGCCGCCCAGCGCCGCCACGACCGCCCGGGAGAGCGCGGCCGAGCCCTGGGCGTTCGGGTGCACCGGGAACGCCGGCGCCGTCGGGATGAGCCCCTCGATCCACTTGGTGCCGGGGGCCTGGCAGACGTCGTGCCCGACCGTCGAGGTGGCTGTGTCCACGTAGGTCGCCGACCCGGCGTCCGCGCTGCGCCGGATCCGCGCGTTCAGGTCGGTGAGCACGCCGCGCAGGTAGGCGACGTCGCCCGGGGTGATCGGGACCG
Organism: Actinomycetota bacterium; assembly: GCA_032230725.1. Taxonomy (GTDB): domain Bacteria; phylum Actinomycetota; class Actinomycetes; order Mycobacteriales; family Pseudonocardiaceae; genus Actinomycetospora. The sequence goes on along the minus strand of JAVXWR010000903.1, from coordinate 1,715 downwards.
CCGGGTAGCAGCCCGGCCCCGACGCCGGCAGCACCGACGGATAGCCCACGAGCGCCACCCGCGCGTCCGGGGAGCGGCGGTGGACCTCCTTCAGCACCGTGGCGAGCTTCCCGCCGAGGGCGTTGATCCGGGCGCGGAGCTCGTCGGTGCCGCCGGCGGTGTAGTGGTCCTTGCAGGGCGACCCGAACGGCGTCGCCGACAGGCAGGTCCGCACGATCTCGGAGAACCCGATGTCGTTGCCGCCGATCCCGACCGTCACCAGCTTCGTGGTCTTCGCCAGCGCCGAGTACTGCGGCGGGTTGACTCCGGAGTCCGTCGTCTGCGCGGTGCCGAACTCCTTGGTGGTCGCCCCCGAGCAGCTGACGTCGGTGAGCTGCGCCCCGAACGCCGTCGCGGTCAGGTGCGGGTAGTTGTTCACCGACCGGAAGCACCCCGGGGGCGGGCCGGCGTTGGTCCCGGTCAGCGGTGAGGCGGTGTACGAGTCGCCGAGCGCCACGTACGGGGAGGTCCCCCCGCCCGCGGGCGCCGCCGACGCGACCCCGGCCGCCCCGAGCAGCACCGCCGTCGTGATCAGGCAGGACAGCACCGACCGCACGCCCACGTCTCCCCCTCGTCCCGCTCGCCGGTACTGCCCGCGACAGCCGGCTCGCCGCCGTCGTCCTCGATCCGCGCTGGCCCTCGGATCCGTCAGGACATCTCGGCCAGCAGGTCGGCCATGCGGCTCACCCCGGTCCGCAGGTCGTCGTCGCCCAGGGCGTAGGACAACCGGAAGTACCCGGGCGTCCCGAAGGCCTCGCCCGGCACGACCGCGACCTCGGCGTGCTCGAGGATCGCCGCCGCGAGGTCGACCGAGGTCTGCGGGCGCGCCCCGCGCAGCTCACGCCCGAGCAGCCCCCGGACGTCGGCGTAGGCGTAGAAGGCACCGCGCGGCGTCGGGCACTCGACGCCGTCGATCGCGGAGAGCATCTCGACGATCGTGCGCCGGCGGCGGTCGAACGCCGCGCGCATCTCCTCGACCGCGTCCAGCGGCCCGGACACCGCCTCGAGGGCGGCGCGCTGGGCGACGTTGCAGACGTTGGAGGTGAGGTGGGACTGCATGTTCGCGGCCGCCTTGACCACGTCCTCCGGGCCGATCAGCCAGCCCACGCGCCACCCGGTCATCGCGTAGGTCTTGGCGACCCCGTTGACGACGATGCAGCGGTCGGCGATCTCCGGGACGGCGACCGGCATCGAGACGTGCTCGGCACCGTCGTAGACCAGGTGCTCGTAGATCTCGTCGGCGATCACCCAGATGCCGTGCTCGGCGGCCCAGCGCCCGATGGCCTCGACGAGCTCGCGCGGGGCCACGGCGCCGGTGGGGTTCGACGGCGAGCACCACAGCAGCGCCTTGGTGCGCGGGGTGCGGGCGGCCTCGAGGGCCTCGACGGTCGGCAGGAAGCCGGTGGAGGCGTCGGTGTCGACCTGCACCGGGTCGCCCCCGGCCATGCGGGCGGCCTCGGGGTAGGTGGTCCAGAACGGCGCGGGCAGGAGGATCTCGTCGCCCGGGTCGACGATCGTCGCGAACGCCTCGAACACGGCCTGCTTGCCACCGTTGGTGATGAGGACCTGGGACGGCTTCACCTGCCAGGCGGAGTCGCGCAGCGTCTTCGCGGCGACGGCTTCGCGCAGCTCGGGCAGCCCGCCGGCGGGGGAGTAGCGGTGGTTCCTGGGGTCGC
>JAVXWR010000901.1:0-2530 GCA_032230725.1 Actinomycetota bacterium | reverse complement strand
AAGCCGGGGTTCCATCGCTGGTCGCCCGGTGTGTCGCGCGGCACGCCGATCCGGTCGAGTGGTTCATGTCTCGGCCCGGTCAACGCCCACTGTGATCGCGCGCGTGCGGAGCGCCCGCCGACCGAGGTCCGTGATCGCTCGGGCGACCTGATCGGTCGCTCACCGTGGCTGATAGTGTCATTCCCGAACCCCATTGACATCCTTTAAGAGCCGTCCCGCGAGGCGGAGAAGGAGGTCCCCGAGTGCCCACGCGGCGCCGGGGTGGTCCTGGACCAGAGGGTGCGACGACTGCCGAGGGTGAGCGCGAGCTGCTCTCCTCGGCGGACATCACGCGCACGGTGGCCCGGATCGCCCACGAGATCCTCGAGAAGACCGCGGACGCCGGAGCACGGGTCGTGCTCCTCGGACTCCCCACCCGCGGCGTCCACCTCGCCCACCGGCTCGCCGAGCGGGTCGAGGCCATCGGCCGGACCGACGGCACGGACACCACCGTCGCGGTCGGGACGCTCGACCCCACGCTCTACCGCGACGACCTCCGGCGCCAGCCCACCCGCGCCCTCGCCGAGACCGACATCCCGGCGGGCGGGATCGACGACGTGGTCGTGGTCCTCGTCGACGACGTCCTGATGTCCGGGCGCACCGTGCGCGCCGCGCTCGACGCCCTCCGCGACCACGGCCGCCCGCGCGCCGTCCAGCTGGCCGTCCTCGTCGACCGGGGACACCGCGAGCTGCCGATCCGCGCGGACTACGTCGGCAAGAACGTCCCGACCAACCGCGCCGAGGACGTCGCCGTCTCCCTGCGCGAGTCCGACGGGCACGACGGGGTGACGCTGCGGTGAGCGCCCCCGACCCCGGCCCCGCGGCGGTCGGCCTGCGCCACCTGCTCTCCACCGAGGGCCTGCGCCGCGAGCAGGCCGACGCCCTCCTGGCCACCGCCGAGAACATGGAGCAGGCGCTGACCGGGCGCGCGGTGCGCAAGCTGCCCACGCTGCGCGGGCGCACCGTCGTCACCCTGTTCTACGAGAACTCCACCCGCACCCGCGTCTCCTTCGAGGTCGCCGGCAAGTGGATGAGCGCGGACACCATCAACGTCAGCGCCTCGGGCTCGAGCGTCGGCAAGGGGGAGTCGCTGCGTGACACCGCCGCCACCCTCGCGGCCGCGGGCGCCGACGCGGTCGTCGTGCGCCACCCGGCCTCGGGGGCGCCGCACCGGATCGCCGGCTGGCTCGACCGGGTGGGTCACTCCCACACCGACGGGCACGTCGCGGTCGTCAACGCCGGCGACGGCACCCACGAGCACCCCACCCAGGCCCTGCTCGACGCGGCGACGCTGCGCGCGCGGCTCGGTCCCGACCTCGCCGGCCGCCGGGTCGCGATCGTCGGCGACGTCCTGCACAGCCGCGTGGCCCGCTCCGACGCCCACCTGCTCGCCACCCTCGGCGCCGAGGTCACCCTCGTGGCCCCGCCGACGCTGCTGCCGAGCGGGGTCGAGGCCTGGCCGGTCACGGTCACCCACGAGCTCGACGCGCACCTGGCCACCGGCCCCGATGCGGTGATGATGCTGCGGGTGCAGGCCGAGCGGATGCACGGCGGCTTCTTCCCGAGCGCGCGGGAGTACGCGGTGCGCTTCGGGCTCTCGCAGCGCCGCGCGGACACGCTGCCCGATCACGCGGTCGTCCTGCACCCGGGCCCGGCCGTGCGCGGCATGGAGATCGCGAGCTCGGTGGCCGACTCCGCCCGCGCCGCCATCGCCGAGCAGGTCACCGCCGGGGTCCACGTGCGGATGGCCGTGCTCTACCACCTGCTCGCCGGGGAGGACGTGGCATGACGACCACGCTGATCAGGAACGTCCGGCCCTACGGGGAGGACCCGACGGACCTGGTCGTCCGCGACGGGGTGCTGGTCGGGTCCTTCGACGACCCCGACGAGACGATCGACGCCGACGGCCTGATCGCCCTGCCGGGCCTGGTCGACCTGCACACCCACCTGCGCGAACCCGGCGGCGAGGAGGCCGAGACGGTCGCCACCGGCTCCGCCGCGGCGGCGCTCGGCGGCTACACCGCGGTGTTCGCGATGCCGAACACGACCCCGACGCAGGACTCGCCGGTCGTCGTCGAGCACGTGTGGCGCCGCGGCCGCGAGGTCGGGCTGGTCGACGTGCACCCGGTCGGCGCGGTCACCGTGGGACTCGGCGGGGAGCGCCTGGCCGAGATGGGGATGATGGCGGCCTCCCCGGCCGGGGTGCGGATGTTCTCCGACGACGGCCGCTGCGTGAACGACCCGCTGATCATGCGCCGCGCGCTGGAGTACGCCCGCTCGCTCGACGCCGTGGTCGCCCAGCACGCCGAGGACCACCGGCTGACCGTCGGGGCGCAGGCCCACGAGGGCCCCGTCGCGGCGCGGCTGGGGCTGAGCGGCTGGCCCGCGAGCGCGGAGGAGTCGATCGTCGCGCGCGACGCGATGTTCGCGGCGGCGGCGGGCGCCCGCCTACACGTCTGCCACCTCTCGACGGCGGGCTCGGTCGAGGTGC
>JAVXWR010000921.1:0-2984 GCA_032230725.1 Actinomycetota bacterium | reverse complement strand
AGCCAGAGCTCGTGCAGGTCGACCAGCGCCGCCCGCAACGCCTCCGGGCCAAGACGCCCCGTCTCGTGGGGCGGGGACAGCAGTAGCGCTAGCTGTACTGACCGGACACGTTGGTCGAACGCGTGTGTGGAGTGTCCCCGCTGCGACGGACAGTCGATCAGGCTGCCTGGTCGGCTATCTCGGTCAGTGACCGGTATCCGAGATCGTACTCGGCCGGTGTCAAATAGTTCAACGTGGAGTGGCGACGGCGACGGTTGTAGTCGCCCTCGATCCAGAGGAACGTGTGCTGGCGCAGTTCGGTGAGGCCGTTCCAGGGGCGGGTGTGGATCAGCTCCTTCTTGTAGGTCGCGAAAAACGACTCGGCCACCGCGTTATCAAAGCACGTCGCCTTACGGCCCATTGATCGGCGAATACCGTGGCGCGCGCAGAACACGGCGAACTCCGAACTCGTGTATTGGGTGCCGCGGTCGCTGTGAAAGATCAGCCCAGCGCCCGGACGGCGGGTGGCGATGGCCTGGGTCAACGCGTCGGTGACCAGAGTGGTCCGCAGGTGATCATCCAGGGCCCACCCGACCACCATCCGCGATGCCAGGTCGATCACCGTGGCCAGGTAGGCGAACCCGTCGACGGTGGCGATGTAGGTGATGTCCCCGCAGTAGACGGTGTCGGGGTGCTCGGCGTGGAAGTCCTGGGTGAGCAGGTCCGGGGCGTCGATCGGGCGCCGCCCGTGCTCGGTGGTGCGCCGCCAGCGAACCGGGGTGCGCCCGCGCAGGCCGGCGGCGCGCATCAGCCGCCACACCCGCTTGCGTCCGACCCGCCAGCCGTGCGCGGTCAGCTCGGCCCACACCCGGCGCACCCCAGGCCGGCCGGGTAGCGACCCGTACAGCTCGTCGATCTTGTCGGTGAGTTCGGCGTCGGAGAGCTCACGGTCGCTGGGCAGCCGACGCCGCCAGTCGTAGAAGCCCGACCGCGACACCGCCAACTGCTCGCACATGAACGACACCGGGAACTCGTTGTCGTGCTCGTCGGCCCAGTTCGCGATCGCCGCGTACTTCACGGCTGGTCTTTCGCGAACCAGGTCGCTACTTTTTTTGCGAAGTCACGCTCCATCCGCAGCCGCGCGTTGTCCGCGCGCAACGCCTCGAGCTCGGCGCGTTCATCGGTGGAAAGCTCGGGCTCCTCGCCGTTCGCGCGCCGCGCGTCCCGCGTTTTCTTCACCCATTTGCCCAGGGTCATCTCGTGTACTTCGATCGACCGGGCCACCTCCGCGATCGTGCGGCCCGAATCCAGCACCAAGCTCACCGCCTGGGCCTTGTACTCGTCGGTGAAGTGTCGGCGCGTCGCCACGTCGTCCTCCCGTTCGGGGTCACAGCAACCCTAGGAGCTGTCCGCCACAGCGGGGACGGTCCAGCCCGTGGACCCGGCGACCCGCCCAAGACATACCCACCCGCCAGAATCACCCCGGCAACGGCCGCCGAGCCGCACAAACGATCACCACGTCAAGACCACGTAGGGTCGGGGGCTGGCGCGGTGGCAGTTCCTGGCTTTAGGTCGCGGAGCCGCTGGTGACTCGGGGTTTCCCCGGAGTTGTTCTTCTCCGTGTCCGTGGCCAGGGTGCTCCGTTTCCAGCCCCCGCCCGTCGAACCGTGCATGCGGTTCTCCCGCACACGGCTCACCGACGTCGTTCACCGCCGGCATTCGGTTTCTCCCGCCAGGCCCGGAAGGGCCTGGGTGCGTAGACGATTCCATCAAGGTTGATCAGGCCGAGGTAGTTCGGGGACTGGAAGGCCAAGACCGACCAGCCGAACCCTCGGGAGCGCCGATGTCGTTTGGCGATCACACCTGCCACCCGCATCCGCGCGTATCCCATGATCTTGTCGAAGTGACGGGCCGAGTTCCCGTAACGGAAGTACGCGGCCCAACCGCGAAGGACCTGGTTGATGTCCTGAACGATCCACTCGACGGATAGCAGCAACCGGCGCCGGTCGGTCAATTCCCGTATCCGGTCGCGGATGTGCTGCATGGCCTTGTCCGTGGGCCAACGAGCGAGGAACACGACGCCCTTGGTCCCGCGACGACCCTGGCTGCGCACCAACCGGTGGTGGAAACCCAGGAAATCAATACCTGGGCCGCCCACCTGCAGCCCCACGATCCGGGTCTTGGCCTCCTTCGGCGCCAGACCGAGCTCGGCCAGCAGGGCCCGCAACCGCCCGAGGGCGGCTTCGGCCTGCTCGCGGGAGCGACACATCACCAGGAGGTCGTCGGCGTAACGGACCAGCACCCCGTGCTCGCGGACGTCCCATGCCCGGTCGAGCCGGTGCAGGTAGACGTTCGCCAGCAGCGGGGAGATCACCCCGCCTTGCGGGGTGCCGGCCAGTGGCCGACGGACCTGCCCGTCCTCCATCACCCCGGCGCGCAGCATCACGCGCAGCAGCTTGAGCACGGACTGGTCGCAGACGCGTTCCTCGACCGCCCGCATCAACCCCTCGACCGGGATCGCCTCGAAACACGCAGCGATGTCGGTCTCGACCACCCATCGTCGTCCCCGCCAGGACTCGTCGATCATCACCTGCAGGCCATCATGGGCGCCGCGGCGGGGTCGGAACCCGTGGCTGCACGCCAACATGTCCGCCTCGAAGACCGGCTCGAGCACGATCTTCACGGCAGCCTGCACGATCCGATCGCGGACCGAGGGGATCGACAACGGCCTGCGCTCGGTCGGGTTGCCGGGCTTGGGAATGAACACCCGGCGCGCCGGCAGCGGCCGGTAGCCGCCCCCGCGCAGGTCCGCGGCCAGCTCGTCGAGAAGACGATCGATGCCGTACTCCTCGACATCAGCCAGGGTGACCCTGTCGATGCCCGGAGCGCCGTTGTTGCGGCGCACCGTGACCCACGCCCGCCACAGGACGTCCCTGCGCAGGACCTTGTCCCATAACGAGTGGAACCGTCGTCCGGGATCAGCCTTGGCCGCCCGGTAAAGCGTG
>JAVXWR010000898.1:0-2559 GCA_032230725.1 Actinomycetota bacterium | reverse complement strand
ACCGGGTTCAAGACGCGGCACTTCGACCAGGTCGTCGACGAGGTGCAGGGGTTCTTCGAGGTCCACCACCGGCTCGGCACGCACCCGGGCGGCATCCACGTCGAGCTCACCGGCGAGAACGTCACCGAGTGCCTCGGCGGCGCCCAGGAGATCTCCGACTCCGACCTGGCCGGGCGCTACGAGACGGCCTGCGACCCCCGCCTGAACACCCAGCAGTCGCTGGAGCTGGCGTTCCTGACGGCGGAGATGCTGCGGCGGTAGTTCACCAGCCTCCGGCACCCACGACCCACCCCGTGATCCCCGCCGCCACGCTCGCGCCGCTCACCAGCACGATCCAGGCCGCGAACACGCGCCGGGATCGGATGCGGTCCCGACGGCGGGCGTGGCGCTCCACGCGGTCGACGACGTCGTCGACGTGCGGGGTGCGCGTGCTCTCCTCCCGGGCCGGGATCTCGTCCTCGGCGTCCTCGGCGTCGTCCGGCGCCTCCTCGACGACGGGCACCGGCGGCTCGTCGTCGGGATCCCGGTCCGGCACCGGCCCGGTGAAGCGGCGCGTCCCGGTGTGCGGCGGCGGTGGCGCCGCCGACGCGGCGGCCCCGACGCGCGGGCGACGTGGCGGGCCGACGGGGGAGAAGGGCAGCGACTCCTCCTGACGCGTCCGTCGCGCCGCGTCGAGGAAGTCGGCCGCGGACGCGAGCCGCGCGTCGGGATCGCGGCGGGTGGCGGCGACGACGAGCCGGTCCAGCGCCCGCGGGATGCCCGGCGCCCGCGTCGACGGGGCCGGGACGTCGGAGTTGACGTGCCGGTACGCGACGGCGAGCGCGCTGTCACCGCCGTGCGGCGGGGCTCCGGTGAGCAGCTCGAAGAGCACGATCCCGGCGGCGTAGACGTCGCTGCGCTCGTCGGCGCGCCCGTGCTCGACCTGCTCGGGCGCGAGGTAGGCGGCGGTGCCGAGGATGAGGTCGTCGGAGGTCGACCCGCCGGTGTCCAGAGAGCCGTCCGCGGCCCCGTCCCACGCGGCGGCGACCAGCCCGAAGTCGGCCACCTTGAGCTGGCCCGAGCGGGACACCAGCACGTTCTCCGGCTTCACGTCGCGGTGGACCATGCCCTGGCGATGGGCCGTCCGCAGCGCGGCCAGGACCTGCTCGACCACCGTGAGCGCGGTCGCCGGGGCCAGCCGGACCTGCTCGCGGATGACGTCGCGCAGCGTCCCGCCCTCGACCAGCTCGAGCACGAGGAAGACGGTGCCCCCGTGCCGGCCCTGGTCGTGCACCGCGACGATCCCGGGGTGCGAGAGCCGGGCCGCCGCGCGCGCCTCGCGCTCGAACCGGCGGACGAAGGTGGGGTCCGCCGCGAGCGACGGCTCCATGATCTTGATCGCGACGGGCCGGTCGAGGCGGGTGTCGGTGCCGCGGTGGACCGTCGACATCCCGCCCCGGGCGAGCACCTCCCCGACGCGGTACCGGCCGTCGAGCACGGTCGCCGACCCCGTCCGCGGGGGACCTGGGGTGTCGCGGGCCATGGGCGGATGCTACGAGTGGCGGACCGGGATGCCTCGCGGCGACGCGCGGACCCGGAGGTGGGGCACCGGCGCAGCGCGCGATCGCGCCGCGACCTCTGGCACAGTGTCGGGCGTGACCGCCGCGCTGGCCGCTCTCGTGGGACGGGAGATCGAGGCCCTCACCCTCGCCGAGGCCGCCGAGCACCTCGATGTGCCCCGCACCCGCATCAGCCAGATGATCAAACAGGGCCAGCTCCTCGGGGTCCGCGAGGGCGACCGGTGGATCGTGCCCGCGGCGTTCCTCGTCGAGGCCGGGGTGGTGAAGGGCCTGCCCGGTCTGATCACGGTGCTGCGCGACGGCGGCTACACCGACACGGAGATCCTCCGCTGGCTCTTCCAGGAGGACCCGACGCTGCCGGGCGCGCCGATCGAGGCGCTGCGCTCGGACCGCGGCGGCGAGGTCAAGCGCCGCGCCCAGGCGATGGCGTTCTGACCAGCGCCGTCCGTACGAGAGTCCGCAGCACCGGCGCCAGCGCCGCGGTGCGCCGCACGCCGAGGGTGGCCACGAGGCCGGCGACGACCGCCGGGCCGGTCCAGGCCCGCACCCGGTCGGTCCCGTCGGAGGCCACGGTGACGGCGAGCAGCGTGGGCGTGTGCGGCGGGTCGTCACCGAGGGCCTCGCGCCGCCAGGCCGCCACGCGGTAGTCGCGCAGCGGCAGGACCTCGAGCCCGGGCTCACGCGCGCGGACCGCGCCGGCGACGGTCCGGCAGCGGTGGCAGTCCGCGTCGAAGGCGAGGACGAGCTCCTCCGGGCGGGTCCTCATCGAGTGGCGCGACGACGCGCGCCGAGGCGGCGCGCGGCGACCGCCCGCACCAGCCCGGGACCCGCGACGGCGGCCCGGCGCGCGTCGGAGACGACGACCCGGTGGGCGAGCACGTCGTAGTCCACCGCGACGATCTCGTCGAGGATGCGGCCGTAGAGGACGAAGGCCGTGCGCACGCAGGGACGGGAGACCGGGTCGAGCAGCGCGATCCCCGGCTCGGCACGGCGGTAGATC
>JAVXWR010000895.1:0-7732 GCA_032230725.1 Actinomycetota bacterium | reverse complement strand
CTCACGACGACACCCCCATCGCGGCCGGCTGCTCGAGGAAGACGTGCGCCAGCTCCCACAGCACGTGGTAGGTCGTCACGTGCATCTCCTTCACCACTGCGGGGTCGGGTGAGTGGGTGATGAGCAGGTGATCGATGCCCGGCGACGCCGCCACCAGACCGCCGTCGCCGCCGACGAGGGCCACGGTGAGCAGCCGCCGCTCGTGCGCCTCGCCCAGCGCCCGGACCACGTTGGTGCACCGCCCGTCGACCGAGAAGCCGACGGCGATGTCCTCGGGGTGGGCCTGGGTGCGCAGCTGGGCGGCGAAGACGTCGTCGAACCCGGAGCGGCGGGCGATCCCGGTGACGGTGGCCGGGTCCGTCACCAGGGAGACCGCCGGCAGGGCCCGCTTCCCCACCGTCACCGGGTGCACGAACTCGACGGCGAGGTGGGCCGCGTCCGCCGCCGCAGCGCCGTTGCCGAATGCGATCAGGCGGCCGCCGCGGTGGAAGCGCACCGCCATGTCGTGGCACGCCGCCGCGATCCGTCCGGCGTCCTCGCCGAGCGCGCGGGTTGGCGCTCGCCGGCGCGCGAACGCCTCCGCCACGTCCTGCACCGTCAGCTCCGTGGGCACGGTCATCCCTCCCTCGCGTCGGGGCCGACCCCCGGGGTGCCGGCCCCCGGGGTCCCGGCGCTACTGCGGCACGCGGCCACCGCGACCTGGCCGAGGGCGAGGCCCCCGTCGGTGCAGGGAACGCGTTCGTGAACGAGCACCCGGAGCCCGTGCGCCTCGAGCCCGGCGCGGACCCGCTCCAGCAGCACCGCGTTGAGGAAGACGCCGCCGGACAGGGCCGCCGTGCCGACGCCGTGCTCGACGGCCGCGGCGACGGCCGCGCGCACCGTCGCGTCGGCGAGCCCGTGGTGGAACCGCGCCGCGATCCGGCCCGGGTCGACCCCCCGGCGCAGGTCCTCGACGACGGCCGACACCAGCTCACCCGCCGCGATCACCCCGCCGGCGACGCCGACCGGGTAGCCCGACCGCTCGTGCGGGTCGACCCGCTGCTCCAGCTCCACCGCGGCCTGGCCCTCGTAGGTCGTGGTGTCGCGGACACCGATCAGCGCGGCGACCGCGTCGCAGAGCCGCCCCGCGCTCGAGGTGCGCAGCGTCACCGGGGAGTCGGCGAGCGTCGCGACCGCCTGCCAGCGGTCGGCGTGGCGGCGGGCCACCGCGAGGTCGGCGCCGTCACGGCCGAGCCAGGCCGCCGCCATCCGCCACGGCTCCCGCACCGCGGCCGCCCCACCGGGCAACCCGACGGTGTCCAGGTGCCCGACGCGCCGGGCCGCCCCGAGCGACGCGAGCAGCAGCTCTCCGCCCCAGATCGTGCCGTCGGGCCCCCAGCCCGTGCCGTCGTAGGCGACGCCCAGCACCGGGCCGTCGTCGACGCCCCACCCGTGCTCGGCGAGGCACGACGCGACGTGCGCGTGGTGGTGCTGCACCTCCACCGGCTCGAGGTCGTCCCGGTCGAGCGCGTACTTCGTCGACAGGTACTCGGGGTGCAGGTCGTGCGCGACCACCTGCGGGACGACGGCGAACAGCCGCCCGAGGTGCTCGACGGCCGCGGTGAAGGCCCGCAGCGTGGCCAGGTTCTCCAGGTCGCCGATGTGCGAGGAGAGGAACGCCCGCCGTCCGGCCGCGACGGCGACGGTGTTCTTCTGCTCGCCGCCGACGGCCAGCACCGGCCGGTCCGCCGTGAACCCGAGCGGCACCGGCTCCGGGGCGTACCCGCGTGCGCGGCGGACCGGGACCGGCCGGCCGCGCGCGATCCGGAGCACGGAGTCGTCGACCCGGGTGTGGATCGCGCGATCGTGGGCGAGGATGCCGTCGGCGAGCGGGGCGAGGCGCTCCGCGGCGTCGTCGTCGCGGTGGGCGATCGGCTCGTCGGAGACGTTGCCGCTGGTCAGCACCATCGGGACCCCGAGCCCGGCGACGAGCAGGTGGTGCAGCGGGGTGTAGGCCAGCAGCACTCCGAGCTCTCCGGTCGAGGGGGCCACCGACGGTGCGACGGCCGCGTCCGCCCGGCGTGGCAGCAGGACGATCGGCCGCCGGCGCGAGGTCAGCAGGGCCGTTCCGCCGTCGTCGGCGATCACCAGCGCCGCGGCCGCGTCCAGGTCGGCGACCATCACCGCGAACGGCTTGTCCTCCCGGTGCTTGGCCGCGCGCAGCCGCGCCACGGCCGCCTCGTCGTCGGCGCGCACGGCCAGGTGGTAGCCGCCGAGCCCCTTGACCGCGAGCACCTCCCCGGCGCGCAGCCTGCGGACGGCCCGGTCCACCGGATCGACGGCCGATCCGTCCAGGCGGAGCGTCGGGCCGCAGGCCGGGCAGCACAACGGCTGCGCGTGGAATCGCCGGTCGCCGGGGTCGTGGTACTCCGCGGAGCACGCCGCGCACATCGCGAACCCGGACATGGTCGTGGTGGCCCGGTCGTAGGGCACGTCGCGAACGATGGTGAAACGCGGGCCGCAGTCGGTGCAGTTGGTGAACGGGTACCGGTGGCGTCGCGCGGACGGGTCGGCCATCTCGGCGAGGCAGGCCCCGCAGGTGGCGGTGTCGGCCGAGACGAGCGTGCGGAGTGCCGTCCCGCCCAGGCCGGCCGTGCTCGCGGCGATGCCGAAGCCGGTCGCGCCGGTGGTCGGTGCGGGCTCGACGGTCACCGACTCCACGACGGCGAGCGGCGGGGGCCGCTCCCGCAGGGCGTCGACCAGGGCGTCCACCGCCGACGGGTCGCCCTCGGCCTCGAGCACCACGCCCGCCTCGTCGTTGCCGACGTACCCGGCCAGCCCCAGCCGCGTCGCCACCGCGTGCACGAACGGCCGGAATCCGACGCCCTGCACGATCCCGCTGACGTGCACCCGGACCCGCACCGCGCCCGCGACCCGCGTCACGGCCGGCCCGGACCCCCGCCGCCGGGGACGGTGCGCACGGCGGCGTCTGCGGGCCCGAGCGAGGCGATCGCCTCCCCCGCGTGCACCAGCACGACGTCGCCGGTGGCGGCGTCGACGAGCGCCACGCTCACCGTCTCGGTGCTCACTCCGGTGTCGACCCGGGCGAGATCGGGATCGACCAGCTCGAGGACGGTCACCGGCACCGCCTCGTCCGCACAGGTGATGCAGACCGGACCGTCGCAGGGGAACGCGGTCACGGCGACACGGCCGTCATCGGGTGCAGCGCCCGGCCGCACCGGTCGAGGAAGGTGTGGAGGAGCTCGTGCGTCACCCCGATCGTCTCCACCTGGTGCTCCAGCGCTTCCACGCCTGCCGGGGTCAGCGCGTAGGTGCGGCGCGCCGGACCCGTGGCCGACACGCACCACGACGAGCGGACGAGACCTTCGCGCTCCAGGCCCCGCAGCGTGCGGTAGACCCCGCCCGTGTCGGTGTCGTCGATGAACGAGGCGTGCAGGCGCTCCACCAGGTCGTACCCGTGGGCGGGCCGCTCCTGCAGCAGGAGCAGGAGGCACGGTCGCTGGAAGTTCCGAGGTTCGCAGCCGCCCATGACCTCACCCGATGCTCGTGTCGGTGGTGGAGGTCCCGGGGGCCGGGGGACCCGCTCGAATGTGCTCCAGGTCATAGGAGAGTCTCACGGTCCGGAGATCCGGACAAGGCCTGCGAGGCCGTCGAGGGGGTCCCCCGGTGTGATCTTCCCCCGGGCGCCACGAGGCGGACACCCGCCTCTGCCACAATGGAGGGGCAACGACGTCGGACCTACCGTTCCGGCGTACCCCCGCCTCGGCCGCGGCTCACGAGAGCGCGCCGGGCGGCCTCCCCGGATCCAGGTGACTCCACATCTCTGACCTTCCCCTGCCGTTCACCGCGCTGGGCGTCTCGCCCTCGGTCGCCGAGGTCCTCGCCGGACTCGGCATCACCGACCCGACGCCGATCCAGGCCGCGGCGGTCCCCGACGCCCTCGCCGGCCGGGACGTGCTCGGCCGCGGACGCACCGGAAGCGGCAAGACCCTCGCGTTCGGCCTGCCGCTGCTCGCGACGCTGGCCCGCTGTGACGCCCCGACGCGGCGCTCGAAGCCCCGCGCCCTGGTCCTGCTGCCGACCCGCGAGCTCGCCGGCCAGGTCCGCGACGCGCTCGCCCCGATCACCGAGGCCCTCGGCCTCGAGCAGACCGTGGTCTACGGCGGCGTCGGCCAGCGTCCCCAGGAGCAGGCGCTGCGCCGCGGCGTCGACCTGCTCATCGCCTGCCCCGGCCGGCTCGAGGACCTCATCGGCCAGGGCCTGGTCGACCTCGACCGTGTCGAGGTCACCGTGCTCGACGAGGCCGACCACATGTCCGACCTCGGCTTCCTCCCCGCCGTCCGGCGCCTGCTGCGCCGCACACCCGCGAACTCACAGCGCCTGCTGTTCTCGGCGACGCTCGACGGCGAGGTCGACCGCATCGTCCGCGAGTTCCTGCACGACCCGGTGACCCACAGTGTCGACCGGGCGAGCGAGCCCGTGCCGGACATGACCCACCACGTGTTCACCGTGCGGAAGGACGACCGGACCGCCGTCGTCCAGGAGCTCGCCGCCGGGCACGGCCGCACCATGTTCTTCACCCGCACCAAGCACTCGGCGCGCCGCCTGTCCCGCCAGCTCACCACGGCGGGCATCCCCGCGGCGGAGCTGCACGGCAACCTCAGCCAGGGCGCTCGCGACCGCAACCTCGGGTCCTTCCGCGACGGCGACGTCCGTGTCCTCGTCGCCACCGACATCGCCGCGCGGGGTATCCACGTCGACGACGTCGCCCTCGTCGTGCACGTCGACCCGCCGTCGGAGCACAAGGCCTACATGCACCGCTCGGGGCGTACGGCACGCGCCGGCGCGACCGGGGACGTCGTCACGCTCGTGGCCCCCGACCAGCGCGACGACGTCGCGAAGATGACCCGCAAGGCCGGCATCCGGCCCCGCAACGCCGAGGTCGCCCCGGGGGCGCACGCGATCGCCGAGCTGGTCGGCGAGGCGGCACCGCGGGTGCGGGCGGAGGAGCGCACCGCGGCCCCCGAGGCCCGCACCCAGTCCCGGCCCGGCCCGGGCACCGACTCCGGTCGTCCGCGCCGCCGAGGCGGCCGGGGCGGCCGCGGCGGTGGTGGCGGGGCTGCCGGTGGCGGCCGCAGCGGTGGCGGTGGTCGGCCGGGGTCCTCGGCCGCGCCGTCCGCGCGGGCGGGTGCGGTCGGCCACTCCCGTCGCTCCCGGTGACGTCGGCCGGGTAGCGGCTGTCGAACCGGGCACCTCGGCGTCGACACTCCGGCGAGGACACACCCCGCAGGAGGACCCGATGACCCCACAGGTGCTCGACCACACCTTCTCGGCCGTCGTGCAGCGCAGCAGCGCGACCGGCGGCTGGACCTACGTCGTCATGCCCGGCTCCGCCGAGTACTTCGGCACCCGCGGCCGCGTGAAGATCACGGGGACCGTCGACGGGCACGCGCTGGCGACGTCGTTCATGGCGCT
Source organism: Actinomycetota bacterium (assembly GCA_032230725.1). GTDB lineage: Bacteria > Actinomycetota > Actinomycetes > Mycobacteriales > Pseudonocardiaceae > Actinomycetospora. The sequence goes on along the minus strand of JAVXWR010000895.1, from coordinate 2,257 downwards.
CGGCGACGGGACGCACAAACTGCCCGTGACCGCCACCGTCCTGCGCACCATCGGGAAGACGGAAGGCGACGAGGTGACGGTGCACCTCGCGACGCGCGAGAGCTGACTTCCTTCCCAGCTCAACGTATAGCCGGGCACGGGGCTTGCGGCAAGACCCGGGTCGTGGCGCACCATCACGCGGCCGATTTCCGACCCGATACGGGGGGCCTGTGCCGTTCCAGGGATATGACGAGGAACTGCGGTCCGAACAGGAGTACATCGCGGGCCTCTACGTCCGTCTCGACGCCGAACGGGCGCGGGTCACGGCCGAGTACGACGCCGCCCAGCTGGGGACCGGCGGCACGCCGATGGAACGCGACGTCCAGGTCCGCGCGTCGGCGAAGCAGATGCGCCGGCTCGACGTCGCGGACACCGGACTGTGCTTCGGGCGCCTGGACTCGCTCGCGGGCGAGCGTTCCTACATCGGCCGGATCGGGATCCTCGACGAGGAGGACGAGTACGAGCCGTTGCTGCTCGACTGGCGCGCCCCGGCGTCCCGGGCGTTCTACGTCGCCACCGGCGCGCACCCGGAGAACGTGCGCCGGCGGCGCCAGTTCCGGTCGCACGGACGGCGTCTCACCGGTTTCACCGACGAGGTGCTGGGCCGCGCCGACGCCGGTGACCACCCGGGCGACGAGGCGCTGCTCGCGGCCGTCAACGCCCCCCGCGGGGAGGGCATGCGCGACATCGTCGCGACGATCCAGGCCGAGCAGGACGAGATCATCCGGCTCGACCATCCGGGCGTCACCGTGATCGAGGGCGGCCCGGGCACGGGGAAGACGGTGGTGGCGCTGCACCGCGTCGCCTACCTGCTCTACACCCAGCGCGAGCGCATCGAGCGCCACGGCGTCCTCGTCGTCGGGCCCAACCCCGCCTTCCTCGACCACATCGGTCGCGTGCTGCCGTCGCTGGGCGAGTCCGACGTCGTGTTCGCGACGACGGGCGACCTGGTGCCGGGCCTGCACGTCACCGCCGAGGACACCGCCGACGTCGGACGCCTCAAGGGCTCCCTGGCGATGCTCGACGTGCTCGCCGCCGCCGTCGCCGACCGGCAACGCGTGCCCGAGGACCCGCAGCCGGTGACCGTGGGCGGCGTACCGCTGCAGATCGACGACGAGACCGCGGCGTGGGCCCGTGACGAGGCGCGCGCGAGCGGGCGGCCCCACAACGAGGCGCGGGCGGTGTTCACCGAGATCGTCAGCTACGTCCTCACCGAACGCGCCATGGGCCGGATCGGCCGGGGCTGGCTCACCCGGCAGGACCGCAAGGCCTGGGAACAGCTGCGCACGGAACTGCTCCGGGAGCTCGCCGCGGACGACGCCTTCGCCGCCGCGCTGGACGCGCTCTGGCCCGTCCTCGCCCCGGAGACGCTGCTCGCCTCCCTCTACACCTCCCGCGGACGCCTGCGGGCGGCCGGCGCGGACCCGAGCCTCTGGCGCGCCGTCGGCCAGGCCTGGACGGTGTTCGACGTCCCGCTGCTCGACGAGCTCGTCGACCTCCTGGGCCGCGATCCCACGGCCACGGTCGACCGGGCCGCCGAGCAGGACCGCGCGGCGCAGGCCGAGTTCGCCACCGCCGTGATGGACGGCATGAGGCTGGACCGCGAGGAGATGGACGAGGACATCGGGCTGGCCGCCCAGGACCTGCTCTACGCCGAGGACCTCGCGGAGCGGTTCGGCGAGCACGACACCCGCGAGCTCGCCGAGCGTGCCGCCGCGGACCGCGACTGGACCTACCGCCACGTCGTCGTCGACGAGGCCCAGGAACTGTCGGAGATGGACTGGCGGGTGCTGATGCGCCGCTGCCCGGGCCGGTCGTTCACCGTCGTCGGCGACCTCGCCCAGCGCCGGTCGCCGGCCGGGGCCACGTCGTGGGACGCGGTGCTCGAGCCGTACGTGCCCGGGCGCTGGGTGTACCGCGGGCTGACGGTGAACTACCGCACTCCGGCGGAGATCATGGCCGTCGCCGCCGCGCTGCTCGCCGAGTACGCGCCCGAGGTCAGGGCGCCGGAATCGGTGCGTGCGAGCGGGGTCCGGCCGTGGTCCCGGCAGGTCACCGCGGAGGAGCTGCCCGACGCCGTCGAGGAGTTCGTGCGGGACGAGGCGGGGCGCGAGGGGACGAGCGTCGTGATCGGGCCGGCGGGGGTGCCGGGCGCGGTGCTGCCGTCGGGGAGCAAGGGGCTGGAGTTCGACGCCGTCCTCGTCGTGGAACCGGAGCG
>JAVXWR010000856.1:0-4258 GCA_032230725.1 Actinomycetota bacterium | reverse complement strand
ACACCTGACGTCACGACGGACCCTTCCTGACATGGCCCGGCCCCGGGTGATCACCGAGGATGAGCTAGGCTCGTCGCTGGTTCCGCCCCCGTAGCTCAGGGGATAGAGCACCGCCCTCCGGAGGCGGGAGCGCAGGTTCGAATCCTGCCGGGGGCACCACCCGCTGACCAGCGGAGATACCTGAAGGTCCGCCTCAGACCGGTTCTTCGTGACACGAGCGCCTCGTACGCTCCTGCCATGCCACCTCGGAACGCCGGCAGCGAGGCCACATCGGTCAGCTACCGAGCGGTGCCTACCGGGTCCGGGTTTACGCCGGCTCGGACCCGCTGACCGGCCGTCAGCGCCAGCTCTGCGAGACGGTGTCGACCTACGCCGAGGCGGAAAAGGCACTCACTCGGGCTCCAGAGCCAGGTCGACGAGGACATCCGTCCGAAGTCCGACACCACGGCGAGATCACACCCAGCGGTAGCACCATCGCTGCGGCGGCGACCAACAGCAGCCACCACCGCGGCCACGAACGGCCGCCCGTCGCCGGAACCAGGAAGTGCTCGAGCGCCACGCTGCCGGCCCTGTGCTCCTGCCGCCCTCGCCGGCGGCGCCCCCGGCATCACCTTCGGGTGAAACCAGAGGCGGACGTTAGAACACCTGCTGCTCGGGAAACACCCAAGAGGCGGTCAAGTCGTGCCACAAACGGGTGAATATCGACAGTTGAGGGCACCCATCGACACGACCCGTAGTCGTACGGACGACCAGTGGGTGCGGCGCGGGTCACTGGCTCCTCAGGGGAACGGAGGAGTAGCCCGCGGAGCACCCACGCGAGCCGGGTCGCGCCTCGAGGGGCTGATCCCGATCCCGCTAGTACCCTGACCGGGAGTCACTGCAGCCGACCCCGACGTGAGGAACCTTCCCACGATGCCCGCCTCACAGACCGGCGCCGACCGCGCCCCTGCGAACATCGACAAGACGAAGGCGAGCATCGCCCGGGTCTACGACTACGCGTTGGGCGGCAAGGACAACTACGAGGTCGACCGCCAGACGATCGAGCAGGTCCGGAAGGTCGCCCCGGAGGTCGAACTGCTGGCCGTCGACAACCGGGCGTTCCTGGTCCGGGCCCTCCGGTTCCTGGCCACCCAGACCGAGGTCTCCCAGTTCCTCGACTGCGGGTCCGGGCTCCCGACGTCGGACAACACCCACCAGGTGGTGCAACGACTCCGGCGCGAGGCCCGCGTGGCGTACGTCGACAACGACCCGACCGTCGTCGCCCACGGCCGTGCCCTGCTCGAGGACAACGAGCAGACGTTGTTCGTGGCCGCGGACATCTTCGAGCCGCGCAAGGTCCTCGACGACCCGGCGATCCGGGGGTTCCTGGATTTCGATCAGCCGATCGTGCTGATCCAGAACGGCACGCTGCACCACTATCTCGACGCGGACCGGTCGCCCCAGAGCGTCATGCAGGAATACGTCGAGGCCCTGCCCTCGGGTTCCTTCGTCGTCGTGGCGCACTTCTTCGACCCCGAGGACGACGACAGCGAGCTGGCCCGGCGCATGGAGGACGTGTTCGTGCACAGCCCCATGGGCAGCGGTGTCTTCCGGACGAGGGCGGAGATCGAGGGGCTGTTCCCCGGCCTGCAGATGGTCGAGCCCGGTGTCGTGGTGTGCGCGACGTGGTGGCCGGACGGGCCGCTGCTCAAGCCGCTCGCGCCTGCCCAGCGCTGCATCGCAGGCGGTGTCGGCCAGAAGCCGTGACCGGGCACGGGGTCCGACCCCCGGCGCGAACGTGGAGCGACGTCGACGAATCGCAGAGGACCGACGGGGCAGGGGCGTCGCGTGGTGGCAGGGAACGGGGCCGGGGGGACCGGGACGACAGCGATCACGATCTTCCGCGCCGCGCGGATCGTCACCCTCGCCGGCCCGGACGACCGGACGAGCCCCGAGGTGCAGGCGATGGCCACCGCCGCGGAGCACGTCGTCGACGTCGGCGACCTCGCCGGTCTCCGTGATCGTTTCCCGACGGCCGAGGTCGTCGACCTGGGCGGGGCCCTGGTCGTGCCGGGACTCAACGACGCCCACTGCCATCCGTCGGTGACGGCCGCGGCTCGCCTCCACGTCGACGTGTCGCCGGGCGCGGTCGACGACACCGCCGGCGTGGCGCGTGCACTGGCCGAGCGGGCCCGGGCGACGCCACCGGGCACCTGGGTCGTGGGCGCCGGGTACGTCCCGCCCCGCGGTGGGCCGCGGATCGACCGGGCGGTCCTCGACGCGATCTCGACCGAGCACCCCGTGGCGGTCGTCCTCACCCACCTGCACACGGCGATCGCGAACACCAGGGCGCTGGAGCGGGCCGGGGTCGGCGAGGACACCGACGACCCGGTCGGGGGCCGACTCGGTCGCGACGCCGCCGGCCGGCTCGACGGCTGGCTGTACGAGCTGGCGTTCCTCGACCGCTACTTCGCCGAACCGCCCTGGATCGAGGAGCCGGACACCGAGGCGGCCCTGGGCGCGTTGGCCGCCGAGAACCGGCGCCTGCACTCGCTGGGGCTGACCTCGTACTGCGACGCGATCGTCAGCCCCTCGTCCTGGCGGCTCTACCAGCTCGCGCGGGCCCGCGACAAGCTCACGGCGCGGGTGGGGACGCTGCTGTGGGCGCCCTACGCCGATCTCGCGCGCGAGCTCGGCGTCACCGCCGGGCTCGGGGACCAGCGCCTGCGCCACGTCGGGATCAAGATGATGTACGACGGGGCCCTCTCCGGCGGCACCTGCCTCTGCACGCTCCCCTACCCGGCGCTCGACGGCGACCAGCACGGCATGCGGCTCGCCGACCCGGACACCTTCCGCGAGCTCGTCCGCGCCGTCCACACCGCGGGCGGACGGGTCTGCGTGCACGCCAACGGCGACGCCGCCATCACGGCCGTGCTCGACGCGATCGAGGCCGCCCAGGCCGAGATGCCGAGCCCGACCTCGGTACGCCACCGCATCGAGCACTGCTCGATGACCGACCCGGTCACCGTCCGGCGTCTCGCGGCCGCCCGGGTCGTGGCGGTGCCGTTCGGCCAGTTCATCCACCACCACGGCGACCGGCTGATCGAGATCTACGGACGCGAGCGGGCCGCCCGCCTGCTCGCCCACCGCTCCCTGCTCGACGCGGGCGTGACCGTCGCCGGCTCGTCGGACCACCCCGCCGGCCCCCTGGACCCGCTGCTGGCCCTGCAGTCGCTGACCACCCGCACGACCGCGTCCGGTCAGCTGCTCGGTGCCGACGAGCGGATCGACGCCCGGCAGGCCCTCGCCGTCTACACCGTCGGGTCCGCCCACGCGACCGGCGAGGCCGCCCTGAAGGGACGGCTCGTGCCCGGCCTGCTCGCGGACTTCACCGTCCTCGACCGCGACATCCTCACCGTCGACCCGGCGACGATCGCGGACACCGCGGTGCTGTCCACCTGGGTCGGCGCGAGGCGCGTGTGGTCGACACCGTGACACCTCCGGATCAGCGCAGCGTCCCGATCAGTGGCCGGTGGTCCGACCAGGGCGTCCACGGTGCGGCCGCCGGCTCGACGGGCGCGAGACCTCGCACGAACACGTAGTCGATCTCGTCGAGGGGCGTGACACCCGGGTCGTCCGGGTCGTTCGCCGACGTCCGCAGCCGCCGTTCCGGGTCGACCTCGGCGAAGGCCTCCCGGAGCGGGGCGAGGATGCCGGGGTCGCGCTCCTGGCTCACGTTGAGGTCGCCGAGCACGACGGTCGTTCCCGCCTCCCGGACGGCGCGGCCGGCGAGCTCCCGGACCTGGGAGGACTGGACCCCCGCCAGTCCGACGTGGGTGTTGTACAGCGTGAGCGAGCCGCCCGCCGGCTCGCTCACGGTCACCCGCTGGTAGCCGCGCTGCTCGTCCCGGTGATCCGGCGCGTACAGCTCCGTCGACGCGGCGGTCACCGGCAGCAGCGAGAGCACGGCCAGCCCGTACCGGACGACGGCGCCGTCGTGACAGGGTCGGCGCAGTTCGGCGTTGACCGGGTCGGCGTCCTCGGCCGGAGTCGGCCGGATCGGCCCGGGCACGGCGACGTAGGGCAGACCGTGCTCCCTGCGCAGCAGATCGGCCAGGGCCACCGCCTCATCCGCGCAGATCTCCTGCAGCCCGACGACGGCCGGGCGCCACGCGGCGATCGTCCTGGCCCACTGGGGTGGGTCGAAGCGAGCGGTCAGCACGTTCCAGGTCATGACCCGGAGGCCGGCGTCCGTCACCGACGGCGAGGGAGCGCAGCC
>JAVXWR010000894.1:0-3631 GCA_032230725.1 Actinomycetota bacterium | reverse complement strand
GGCGGCGACGTCGAGCGCGTGCGGCTCCCCACCCGCACCGACGCCGTCCTCCCCGGCCGACGCGGCGGCGGACCGGGCTGCCATCGCCGCGATCTCGGTCTGCTCGGCGATCCGGACCAGGTGCGCGGCGACCGCGGGGAACCTGGCGACCGGCCGGCCGAACTGCACGCGCTCGCCGGTGTAGCGGAGCGTCAGCTCCAGCACGGCCCGGGCCGCCCCGGCGACGAGCGCCGCGCGGGAGAGGGCGCCGCGGCGGCGCAGCGCCCCGGCCGCGTCCGGCGGGGCCGTCGCCGTGACGAGGGGTCGGACGCCGTCGAGGACGACGTGGTCGCGCGGCTCCCCCGCGAGGTTGCGGCCGGGCGTGATGCGGGCGGCGGAGGGGTCGACGAGCACCACGGCGGGTCCGTCCGGTGCGTCGGCCACCAGCGCGAGCGCCGTCGCCACCCGCGCCCAGGGCACCCGGGGGACCGCGCCGCGCAGGTCACCGCCGTCGAGCGCCAGGCCGGGCGAGGCCGCCGTCGAGACCGGGCCCTCCGGGAGGTCCACCCCCGCGGCGGCGAGGAGCCGGCCCGCGAGCAGGCCGGTCTCGGCGAGCGGCACGGGCGCCGCGGCGGCGCCCGCGGCCTCGAGGACCGCGCACGCCTGGGCCACCGACCCGCCGGAGCCGCCCACGGTCTCGGGCACCGACACCGTCGTGAACCCGCCCTCGTGCAGCGGCGCCCACACCCCGGGCGCCCAGCCCTCGCGCTCCGCGGCCTCCAGCGCCTCGGGGGTGCACCGGTCGCGCAGGACCGCCGCGACGGCGTCGCGCAGCTCGGCCGTCTCGGTGCCGGTCACCGGGACAGCGCCTTCGCGGCGATGCCCCGCAGTACCTCGGTGGTGCCGCCGCGCAGGGTCCAGCTCGGCGCGTTCAGGACGCACTCGGCGAGGAGCCGTTCGAAGAGCGTCGGCCCGTCGGGGTCGATCTCGAGCGCGGCGAGCTCACGCAGCGTCTCCACCACCTCCTGCTCGAAGACAGTCCCGACGTCCTTGACGAGCGCGGCCTCCGTCGCGGGCGCCTCCCCCTGCTCGAGGGCGCGGGCGACCGAGAGCGAGAGCTGGCGGATCGACCAGAGCTGCGCCGCGAGGCGGCCGAACGCGGCGGCGGTGCGGTCGTCGAACTCGTCGGCACCGGCACCGGTACCGGCACCGGCACGTTCGGCGAGGAACGCCCGCATCAGCCCGAGCACCGAGAGGTAGCGGTCGGGGCCGGAGCGCTCGTGCGCGAGCTCGGCGGTGACCTGGGCCCAGCCCTGGCCGACCTCCCCGAGGACCCGCTCGTCGGGGACGTGGACGCCGTCGAGCACGACCTCGTTGACGTGGCGCTCCCCGTCGAGGAGCGGGATCGGGGAGACCGACACCCCGGGCGAGGACAGGTCGACGATCAGCTGCGAGAGCCCGCCGTGCCGGTCCTGCGCCGCCGAGGTCCGGCACAGGACGACGAAGAAGTGGTTGAGGTGCGCGTTGGTGGTCCAGACCTTCGTGCCGTCCACGCGCCACCCTCCCGCCACGGGGGTCGCGGTGGTACGCACCGAGGCGAGATCGGACCCGGCGTCGGGCTCGCTCATCCCCAGGGAGAAGAAGCACTCACCCGCCGCGATGCGCGGGAGGAACCACCGCCGCTGCGCCTCGGTGCCGAACCGCAGCAGGGCCGGGGCGGTCTGGCGCTCGGCGATCCAGTGCGCCGCGATCGGGGCGCCCGCGGCGAGCAGCTCCTCCACCACGACGAACCGCTCGACGGTGCTCGCCCCGGCCCCGCCGTACTCCCGCGGGATCGCCATCCCCACCCAGCCCTGCGTCGCGAGGTCGCGGCTGAACTCCGGATCGTGGCGGCCGCCGAGCCCGAGGCCCGGGCGGAAGTCGGCGGGCAGCGTCGCCGCCAGCCAGCGGCGCACCTCGTGGCGCAGGGCGTCCTCGGCCGGGGAGAGCGGGGTCGGCGAGAAGATCACGGCGGTGTCCTTCCTCGTCGGGTCGACCCATCCTCACCCCGCCCGGCGCGACTCGGCGCACCGACGATCCGCCGTGATCGCGAACCGTGGAGCGGAATGCCCCAGATCCGGGGCACTCCGCTCCACGATCGACGATCATCGGCCGGCATCGCCCGCCCGGGCGGACCGACGAGGCCGGCCTGCTTGACTGCCCCGGTGATCAGCGAGCTCGACGAGGACACCACCGGGGTCCCGCGTCCCGACGGCGGGTTCGACCTCACCCTCACCGAGCGCTGGGGCATCGGCGGCGGGCGGCTCAACGGCGGCTACCAGCTGGCCGCCGCGCTGAACCCGCTCACCACGATCATGGCCGCCCACGGGCGACCCGACCCGGTCGTCGCGTCCGCGGTCTTCCTGCGCCCCGCCGTCCCCGGCCCGGCACACCTCGCCACGGCGGTGCACCGCGTCGGGCGGCGTCTGGCCAGCGGCGCGGCCCGCCTCTCCCAGCCGGGGCCCGACGGCGAGCCGCGCGAGGTGCTCCGGCTCGAGGCCGGCTTCGGCGATCTCGCCGCCACGGCCCCCGACCGCTGGGACGGCGAGCCCGCCCCGGTGCTCCCGCCGCCGCAGGAGTGCGTCGACCTCTTCGCGGACGCCGGGCTGCGCGTCGACGCCCTCGTCGTCGGGCGCGTGGTGTTCCGGGTACCCGCGCTGCCCGGGTGGCGGCGCCGCGAGCCGTCGGGGGACCCGACCGCGGAGTTCTGGGTGGCGTTCAGCGATGGGAGCGACGCGTCGCTGGGCTCGCTCGCGTTCGTCGTCGACTGCGCCACGCCCGTCGTCGCCGAGCTCGGGCGCCGGTCGAGCAGCACCGCCCAGCTCACCGTCCACCTGCGCGAGCACCCCACGCCCGGCCCGCTCGCCTGCCGCGTCCGGACCCGCCACCTCGCGCACGGCCTGCACGAGGAGGACTTCGAGGTGTGGGACTCGGCCGGGGTGCTGTGCGCGCAGTCGCGTCAGCTCGCCGTGCTCGCCGATCCGCCGGCCGCCTCCTGAGCCCCGACGATCCGCAGCGCGAACCCGGCGTACTGGTCGGCCACCTCCTCGGCCGACAGCGGCCCGTCCTCGGAGAACCAGCGCGCGATGCTCACGCACAGCTCGCGGATGGCGAACGAGGCCAGCGCGGGCGAGTCGACGTGGAACACCCCGCGCTCGACGCCGGCGGAGATCACCGCCCGCAGCGCGTGCTCGTGCTCGCGCCGGCGGGCCTGCATCGCCGAGCGCACCGGCTCGTCGAGGCTGGAGGTGTCACGGTTGACGACGAGGGCCTCCCGACGGTGCGTGGCGTGCCGGTAGGCGTAGACCCGCGCCGCCCGGTGGAGCACCTCGACCGGCTCGCCGCCCTCGGCGCGCACGGCGTGGAAGTCGTCCAGGACGCCCGCGGTGGTCGCGTCGATGATCGCCGCGAGCAGCTCGTGCTTGGAGCGCATGTGGTTGTAGAGGCTGGGGGTCCGCACCCCGAGCGCGCCGGCGATCTCGGAGAGCGCCGTGCCGTGGTAGCCGCGTTCGGCGAACAGCGTCAGCGCGGCGTCGAGCACGGTCTCGCTCGTGACCGCCGCCCGGTTGACCGGCGCGACGGCACCGACGTCGGCTGGGGGCATGGGCCCAAC
>JAVXWR010000891.1:0-3472 GCA_032230725.1 Actinomycetota bacterium | reverse complement strand
CGGGGCGGTGTTCGCCGGGGGAGCACCGCGACCCCGGCGCGGGCGTGCGCCGTGGCGGGCTCGCCCGCGATCGCCCGCAGGTAGATGCCGTCGCCGAGCGCGGCGATGAGGTCGCCGGTCAACTCGTCACCCGCCTCCGCCGCGAGCACGTCCCGCCACGCCGTCATCACCTCGCGCGCGGTCGCGGCGGCGGCCTCCTCGGACCCGGCGAGGCTCAGCAGCGCCACCACGCTGCGGAACATGGCGCTGTCGCGCTGCGGGTCGTCGGCCGAGGTGCGCAGGTAGTAGCGGGCCACCGGCTCCTCTCCGGCCGCGGCGGCCGCGCGGGCCGTCGCGATGTCGGCCTCGGTCAGCTCCCGGACCCAGTCCAGGAAGCCGGTGAGCAGGGCGTCCTTCGACCCGAAGTGGTAGAGCAGGCCGCCCTTGGAGACGCCGGCCCGCGCCGCGACGGCCTCGAGCGTCACCGCGTCGGGTCCGTGGCTCACGACGTGGTCGACGTAGGCCCGCACGATCGCGTCCCGCTGGGATGGCCGGGGCATGGGCCGAGACTACCGCCCCACACTGCACCGTCCGGCTGGTACAGTTTCGCTCGTAACTGTACCGTCCAGACTGTAGAGAAACTCGGAGTCGCCGCAATGCTCGCCCCGCCGAACCGCGGTCTCGCCCTCGCGACCCTCACCGCCCCGGTCCTGCTGATCACCCTGGACATGACCGTCCTCGGGGCGGCCCTGCCCGCCATCTCCGAGGACCTGCGCCCGGGCGCGGCGGAGCAGCTCTGGATCGTCGACATCTACTCGTTCGTGCTCGCCGGACTGCTCGTCGTCGCCGGCGGGCTCGGCGACCGGCTGGGACGCCGGCGGCTGCTGCTCGCGGGTTCGGCGGCGTTCGGGCTCGCCTCGGTCGCCGCGGCGTTCGCCCCGAGCGCCGGCGCCCTCGTCGCCGCCCGCGCACTGCTCGGGCTCGGCGGGGCGACCCTGATGCCCTCGACGCTCTCGCTGATCAAGACGATCTTCCCGGAGCCCGAGGCCCGCCGGCGGGCGATCGGCGTGTGGGCGGCGGCGTTCTCGGCGGGTGCGGCGGCCGGCCCGGTGCTCGGCGGCTGGCTGCTCGAGCACTTCTGGTGGGGCTCGGTGTTCCTGGTCAACGTCCCGATGTGCGTCACGCTGCTGGTCGTCGGCCCGTTCCTGCTCCCCGAGAGCCGGGACCCCCGCCCCGGGCGCTTCGACCTGCCCTCCGCCGCGCTGGCCCTCACGACGATGCTGCCGGTCGTCTACGCGCTGAAGTCCGTGGCGACCGACGGGGTCACGACGGCCGGTGCGGTCGCCGGCGTCGTCGGGCTCGGCTCGGGGCTGTGGTTCGTGCACCGCCAACGCTCTGTCGCCGACCCGCTGCTCGACCTGGGCCTGTTCGCCCGCCGGGCGTTCTCGGTGTCCGTGGCGACGAACCTGCTGAGCGTGTTCGCGCTGGTCGGGCTGCTCGTCCTCGTGCCCCAGTACCTGCAGCTCGTGGCCGGGATGTCGCCGCTCGAGGCCGCGCTGTGGCTCGTCCCCGGCACGCTCACCGGGATGGCGGGCGCCCTGGTCGCGGCCCGGCTGGCCCGCCGGGTCGCGGTCCGGCGGCTGATCGGCGGCGCCCTCGCGCTGGCGGCGGGCGGCTTCGGGTCGCTGTCGCTGCTCGGCGTCGGCGCGGGGCCCGCGGCCGTCGTCGTCGGGATGGCGGTGGCGGGGATGGCGGTCGCGCTCGTCGAGACGCTGACGACCGACCTGATCCTCGAGTCCGTCCCGCCCGACCGCGCCGCCGCCGCGTCGGCGATCTCCGAGACCGGCTTCGAGCTCGACGGGGCGCTCGGCGTCGCGGTCCTGGGCAGCGTCGCGGCCGCGACCTACCGCGCGGGGCTGCCGGCCGGCGTCCCGGGCGAGACCCTCGGCGGGACGCTGGCGGCCACGGCCGATCCGGCGCTGGTCGCCGCGGCGTCCTCCTCGTTCACGACGGCGCTGGCCGCCGTCGGGGCCGTCGCCGCGGCGGTCCTGCTCGGAGCGGCCGCGCAGTCGCGGTTGCTGCCGGTGCGTCGGGAGCCGGCGTCAGCGTCGGTCCCCTAGCAGCGGCGGGCGACGGGCGGACCAGTCCGTCGCCGCCTCATGGGTCAGCGCCACCTCGAGCACCCGGCGGTCCCCGCCGGGCGGGCCGATGAGCTGGACGCCCACCGGCAGGCCGTCGGGGGTGAACCCCGCCGGCATCCCCAGCACCGGGACGCCCGCCATCGACCACGGCGCCACCGTCTCCATCCACCGGTGATAAGTGTCCATCGTCCGGCCGTCGATCTCCCGCGGCCACGGCACGTCCACGGCGAAAGGGTGCACCTGCGTGGCCGGGGCGAGGAGCACGTCGAACCGGCCGAACAGCGCGACGACCGCCGCGTACCACTCCGCGCGCACCGTCGACGCCCACGACACCTCGCGCGCGGAGAGCCCCACGCCGTGCTCGATCTCCCACACCAGCTCGGGCTTGAGCTGCTCGCGCAGCGCGGGGTCCTCGACCAGCGGCGCCATCTCGGACGCGAGCCACCACCGCCAGCGCAGGAGCGCCTCCCAGAGCCGGTCGAGGTCGAACGACGGCACGACGTCCTCGACGACGGCCCCGAGCCCGGCCAGCACGTCGACCGGGCCGCGGGCGAGCGCGAGCAGGCCGGGCTCGGTCGCGAGCCGTCCGGCGAGGTCGCCGAGCCAGCCCACCCGCAGGCCCGCCGGGTCGGCCGGGCGCAGGTCGGTGAGGTCCAGCGGGTCCGCGCGGTCGAGCGGCCCGACCGGCCCACCGGCCGTCATCACCCCGAACAGCGCGACGAGGTCCGCGACGGAGCGGGCCATCGGCCCCGCCTCGCCGAGCTGCGCGACGAAGCCGGGCACGCCCGGCACGCGCCCCCGCGAGGGCCGCAGCCCGTACACGTTCGCCCAGGCCGCGGGGTTGCGCAGCGACCCCATGACGTCGGTGCCGTCCGCGGCCGGGAGCATCCGGGTGGCGAGGGCGGCGGCCGCACCGCCGGAGGACCCGCCGACGGTGCGCGCGAGGTCGTACGGGTTGCGCGTGGTGCCCCAGACCGGGTTGTAGGTCTGCGACCCGAACCCGAGCTCCGGGGTGTTGGTGCGCCCGACGAACACCGCGCCCGCGGCGCGCATCCGGGCCACGTGCGGCGCGTCGACGACCCCGACCCGTGACGCGAACACCGGCGAGCCCGCGACGAACGGCTGCCCGGCCGCCTCGGTCACGTCCTTCACGGCCTGCGGGACGCCGTGCAGCACGCCGCGGCGCTCACCGCGGCCCAGCTCGGCGTCCCGCCGGGCGGCCTCGGCGAGCACCGCCTCGGGGTCGGGTCGGGCCACGAGCGCGTTCACGGCGGGGTTCACCGCGTCGGCGTGCGCGAGGTGGTCGCGGGCCACCTCCACGCACGACACCTCGCGGGCCGCGATCGCCGCTG
>JAVXWR010000890.1:0-8786 GCA_032230725.1 Actinomycetota bacterium | reverse complement strand
GGGGGCGTCCGGTCCTGGGAGAACCTGCGCGCCCCGCACACACCTGCGGCGAGGGCAGCGGCGGAGTGTGTGCGGCGCGCGTAGGTTTCCTCGGACCCCTGCGGCCGTCGGCGGAGTGTGTGCGCCGCGCGCAGGTCCGGTCCGCGGGCCGCGTCGTCGGGCGGCCACCGGGGAACCGCGGGCGACAGCTCCGACGCCGACCTGCTCGACCAGGTCGAGTTCGACGTGGCGCGCGCCCGGGCCGGGGTCATCCCGACGGTCCTCGACGCCACCACGCCCGCACCATCTCGGTGCACGACCCGCTGATCTACAAGCTCCGGACGGTCGGCGACCACGTCCTCGACGGGTCCGACCTGCCCTACGCCTGGAGCGCCGGGAACCGCTCCTAGCGTCGGGGCAGGACGCCGGTCGACCACAGCGCCAACCCCACGAGCACCGGCTGGGCGAACAGGCGCAGGAACCGCTTGCGGTCGGTGTCGAGGCCGAGCGCGTCCCGGCGCTGGCGGTACTGCGAGATGTTGCCCGGGAAGATCGCGGTGAAGAAGGTCGCGGCCACCACGCCCACCCGGACCCGTTCCTTGGGCAGGGCGATCAGGGCGCTGCCGAGGGCGATCTCGGCGGCGCCGGAGAGCAGCACGACGTCGTCGGGGTCCATCGGCACCCACGGCGGCACCTGACCCTGGAACTCCTTGCGGACGAAGGTCAGGTGGCCGGTGCCTGCGCCGACGAGGAAGGCGCCGAGGCCCCGGCGCGCCAGGGTCTGGAGACGGGAGGTCGGTGTCACACGCTCCGTACGCGTCAGGACGGACATGGCGACCGTGGTTCCCGCGCGGCGCCCGCCGCATGCCTGGCGGACATCGATCACCTACCCGTCGTTGAGTCGCAGCAACGCCGCCGGACCCTCGACCGCGGGACGCACGACGGTGCGCGCGGTGCCCTCCAGCCTCGGGAACACCGCGCGGTAGTGGTCGAGCGGGATCCCGAGCATCGAGCACAGCAGCAGCCGCAGCAGCGTCTGGTGGGCGACGACGAGCACCCGGCCGTCGGGGTGGGCGGCCACCGCCTCGGCGAGGGCCGGGGTCGCCCGCGCGACGGCGTCGGCCCCGGACTCGCCGCCGGGCAGCGGACGGCATGCGGGGTGCGTCATGAACGCGGCCAGCGCCTCCGGGAACGACTCGCGCATCTCCTCGCGGGTGCGGCCCTCGCCGTTGCCGAAGTCCGCCTCGACCAGGCGCGCGTCGACCCGGGCGTCGAGCCCGAGCGCCGCGCACGTCGGTCCGGCGGTGTCGCGGGCACGGCACAGCGGGGAGGTGAGCACCGCGTCGAGCCCGGCGTCGGCGGCCCAGCGGGCCAGCGTCGCGGCCTGCTCGTGCCCGCGCGGGGTGAGCGGGACGTCGGAGCGCCCGGCGTAGCGGTTCTCGGCGTGCCACACGGTCTCGCCGTGACGGACCAGGACCAGCTCGGTCATCCACGCACCCTGTCGTGCCCGACCCAGCCGCGGTCGGCCAGGGCGGCCCGGAACACCCCGTAGTGCTCCTCGAAGGCTCCGTCCGCGTGCGGCTCCACGACCTCGGCGATCCGCACCATCGCCTCGGCAGCGGCGACGAGGTCGGGCTCGGCGTCACCGGCCTCGACCGCGGCACGCGCCAGCACGGCCGTGCCGAGCGCGGGCTCGGACTGCGCCGGCAGCGCCAGGGCGACCCCCGAGACGTCGGCGCGGCGCTGGTTCCACCAGCGGTTGGCCGTGGCCCCGCCGGTGATCGTCCGCGGGCCCGAGGTGTCGGCACCGAGGGCGGCGACGTGCTCGAAGGCCAGCCGCTCGACGAACGCGACGCCCTCGGCGACCGCGGCGAAGGCGTCGCGCTCGCCCAGGACGCCGACGAGGTCGACCAGGGGTCGCGGCCGGTCACCGTCGAGCCAGAACCCGTGTGCGTCGGGTGCGGCAAAGGGGAAGCGCTCGCCGGTCCCGGACAGCGGGTAGACCACCGGGAGGTCGCCCGGGGGATCGGCGACCAGCGCGTCCGTGATCTCGCCGAACCGCTCCGGGTCGACCAGCTCGGCGAGCACCGCCGCCCCGGTGCTCGACGCCCCGCCGGGCAGCCACCACCCGGCCTGCGGGTCGCGGTGGCAGTACACGGTGCCGGTGGGGTCGTGCAGCAGCTCGGTCGACACCCCCTTGAGGACGAGCGTCGTGCCCAGGACGGCGTTCCAGTGGCCCGGGCGGACGGCGCCGGCCCCGAACTGCGCCGCGCACCCGTCGGTGAGCCCCGCCAGCACCGGCGTCCCGCGGGGGAGTCCGGTCGCGGTCGCCACGGCGTCCCCGACGCCGCCGAGCACCCGTCCCGGCGGTACGACGTCGGGCAGTGCCGCAGGGTCGACCCCGAGGGCGGCGAGCACCTCCCCGGGCCAGCGGTCGGTCAGCAGGTCGTAGCCGGTCTTGAGCGCGGCGCTGGTGTCGGTGGGCACGTCGTGGCCCACCAGGTGGGCGGTGACGACGTCGGTCTGGTGTCGCAGATGGGCGCCGGGGTGCTCCTCGAGCAGGGCGAGCGCGGTGGGCAGCGCCCAGGTGGCCCCCACGCGGTAGCCGAGGCGGTCCCACAGCGCGGCGCCGGCCTCCCGGACCCGCTCGACGTGGGCCGCCCCCCGCGCGTCGTCGTACATGACGCCGGGTGTCAGCGGTGTCCCGTCGGACTGGGTGAGCACGACGGTGCCCGACGTCGCGTCCACCGCGACGCCGCCGATCCCGGCGGGGTCGACCCCGGCCACGACCTCGGCGAGCACGGCGTCCACGGCGCGCGTCCAGTCACCCGGGTCCTGTTCGTGGCGCACGGACCCGTCGGGGGCCTCGGCGCGCCGGCTGCGCAGCGGGCGCGTGGCCGCCGCCGCCACCGTGCCGTCGTCGGCGACGGCGAGCGCCCGCACGCTCTGCGTGCCGAGGTCGATCCCGATCCAGGTCCGACCCGCCACCGGTCAGGCCGCCCGGGCGCGCTCGGCAGGGGCGTGGCGGGCGACGCCGGGGTCGATGTCGGAGCGGATGACCAGGGAGACCCCCGCGACGACGAGGTACATGACGCAGTAGGCGATGACCACGCCGCCGCCGCCGAACACCGGGTAGAACGCCGTCACCGTGAGCGGCCCGAGCAGGGCCGCGCCGCCGGCGCCGGTGTTGAGGATGGCGAGCGCCGCGCCCTTGTCCTTGACCGCGACCATCGAAGGCATCAGCGCGGAGAGCGGCACGAAGCCGGCCAGCACGATGCCGTAGACGGCGCCGAGGACGGCGGTCACGAGGAAGCTCTGCGAGGCGATCGCCACGAAGTACCAGAGCGGGACGGCGACGGCACACCCGAGGCAGCCGAAGAAGGTCACCGTGCGCCGCCACCCGAAGTGGTCGCCGAACACCCCGAAGAACAGGTTCGCGCCGATGTTCGCCGCGTAGGTCACCGTCGCCAGGACCGCGACCTGGGCGGTCGTCAGGAACCCGCCGCCCGGGGTCTCGGGACCGAACACGAACGGGAACATCGCGAAGAAGCCGTACTGCGGAGCGGTGTTCACCAGCCGGACGAAGAACCCGGCGATGGTCCGCTTGTCCCGCCAGAGGATGTCGATGCCCTCGGTGAGACGGGCCAGGCTGCGGGGCCGGGCCACGGTCTCGTCGGCGATCGGCTGCAGGCCCTGGGGCTCGGTGACCGCGAAGCAGCCGATGAGCGCGCCGACCGCGACCACGATCAGCGACAGGACGAGCGTGCCGTACTCGCTGATCCCCAGCGGCCCCACGCAGATCGCGGCGAACGCCGCACCCAGGGTCGGCAGCCCGCCGGTGAAGGCGAACCAGAACCACCCGGCGGCCGACCCGCGCATCTGGGGCCGGGCGATGGTCTGGATCCAGACCAGGAACGCGAAGGCGAACAGCGGGTACGCCAGGCCGCGGACGGCGTAGACGGTGATGATCAGCGGCGCGTTCTGGGCCGGGATCGCCACGAAGAGGAACAGGATCTCGAAGACGATCCAGATGGCGGCACCGAGCCACATCACCCGGCGCGGTCCCCAGATCGCCGACAGCGTGCCCGAGAACCACGACGCGATCAGCGCGGCCACCCCGTAGAGCGTCACGGTGGCGAACGAGGCCTGCGCTCCGTCCAGCCCGCCGCCGTTCGGCTCGGCGAGGAACGCGGACAGGAAGCTGGTCTCGACCCCGTCGCCGACCATGAAGATCAGCACGCCGACGAAGCCCCAGCGCAGGGGATACGGGATGCCCCACCGTTCGATGCCCGACCGGTTCTCCGCCGCCCCGCCGACCGGCGGCCCGGACCCCGGGCCGCTGGGAGCGGCACTGCGGCTCGCGTCGTTCTCGTTCACGGAGATCGCCCTCCACGTCGGTGTGCGGTCCCCCACATGTAACAAAGTCAGTGATAATTTCACAACCCCCGAGCGAACTCAGCGGGGCGCGACAGTGACGGAGACGTGCTCCCGCATCTCGGCCAGGAGCTCGTCGCCGACGCCGTCGTCCACCACGAGCTCGTCGAACGCGTCGAGCGGCCGGAGCTGGTGAAGCGCCCGGCGGGGGGCCTTGCTCGAGTCCATGAGCAGGACCGTGCGCGCGGCGGCGTCGAGCATGGCCCGCTTCACCAGCACGATGTCCTGCTCCTGGTGGTAGGTCATCGAGCCCGTCATCGACGAGGTGGAGACGAACGCGGCGTCGACGGAGATCCGGGCGATCGACTCCGTGCAGCCGATCCCGCCGAACGAGTCGTGGGTGCGCGAGTAGTCACCGCCGAGGGCGATCAGCCGGACCTCCGGCAGTCCCTTGAGGAGCTGCATCGCCGGGAGGTAGTTCGTCACGACGGTCAGCGGTCCGACGCCCGACACGCGTTCGAGCAGGGCCAACGCCGTCGTGGAGTCGTCCACCATGATCGACGACCCGGGTTCGACGGTGGCCAGCGCGGTCGCGGCGATCGCGGCCTTCTCGGCGCGGTGCGCGGTGCGCCGGTACTCGGAGTGCGACTCGAACACCGAGGTCGGCTGGGCCGAGACGCCCCCGTGGAACTTGCGCACGAGGCCCCGGCGCACCAGTTCGTCGACGTCGCGGTGCACCGTCATCAGGCTGACCCCGGCGAGGTCCGCCAGCTCCGCGGCGCTCGCCGACCCGGCCGCGAGGACGTGCTCGACGATCCGTTGCTGGCGGGCCGTGCGGGCGTGCATCACGGGGGTGGGCTGCCGGTCGTCGCTCACGCCGACCAGCATCCCTCAGGGGTCGGGTGGCTCGGGGGACGCCGCGGCGAGCCGTGGTCGAGCTGTGCCCGGACGACGATCACCCCTTTATTCGATCACATTATCGATGTTAATTTCCCATTGCCGCTGGGAGGAGTTCGACGATGACTGCTCATCCACCCGCCCCGACCGCCGTGGTCTTCGACCTCGACGGCGTGCTCGTCGAGAGCGAGCACCTGTGGGAGGAGATGTGGACGCGCTACGCCGCGCGCTCCGGGGTCACCTGGACCGCGGAGGACACCGCCCACGTGCAGGGCATGAGCGCCCCGGAGTGGGCCGAGCACCTCGCCAGGCGGGCCGGGACCGACGACCCCCGCGACGCCGAGCGCGCCGTCGTCGACGACATGGTCGCCGCGATGGAGCAGGGGCGGATGGAGCCCTACGACGGGGCCACGGTGATGGTCCGCGAGGTCGCCGAGCGCGTCCCGGTGGCGCTGGCGACCTCCGCGCCCCGGCGCCTCATCGACGCGGTGCTGGCCCGCAACGGTCTCGACGTGGCCTTCCGCGCCACGGTCTCCAGCGCCGAGGTACCCCGCGGCAAGCCCAGTCCCGACGTCTACCTCGAGGCGGCTGCCCGGCTCGGCGTCGAGGGGGCGGCCTGCGTCGGCGTCGAGGACTCGAGCAACGGCATCCGCGCCGCCCACGCGGCGGGCATGACCGTCGTCGCGATCCCGAACCCCACCTACCCGCCGAAGCCGGACGCGATGGAGCTCGCCGCCCGGGTCGCCGACGGCGTCCCCGCGGCCCACCGGGAGATCCTCGCGCTGCTCGACGGCGCGCGGAACGGGGCCGCCCGATGACCGCTCCCGCCCGGACCCTCACCGACCCCGCCACGTTCAAGGCGCGCTGGGTCGACGGCCTCGTCGCCGCCTACTCCCGCACCGTGCGCCGCGCCCCGGACGCCTTCGGGGTGATCTCGCGGGCCGCGCCCCGCGACGGCAAGGTCGCGGTCGTGATCGGCGGCGGTTGCGGCCACTACCCGGCGTTCGCGGGCGTGGTCGGCCCCGGACTGGCCGACGCCGCCGTCATCGGGGACGTGTTCACCAGCCCGTCGGCCGAGCAGGCCTACCGGACCGCGAAGGCGGTCGACGGCGGGGCCGGGGTGCTGTTCAGCTACGGCAACTACTCCGGCGACGTCATGCACTTCGGGCTCGCCGCTCGCCGGCTCGCCGCCGAGGGCATCGAGTCGCGCACGGTGCTGGTCACCGACGACGTCGCGAGCGGCCCCGACGACCGGCGCGAGACCCGCCGCGGCGTGGCCGGCGACTTCTTCGTGTTCAAGGTCGTCGGCGCGGCCGCCGAGCGCGGCGACGACCTCGCGGCGGTGGCGGCCGCGGGTGAGCACGCCAACGCCATGACCCGCACCTTCGGCGTGGCCTTCGGCGGGTGCACGCTGCCCGGTCAGCGCGAGCCGCTGTTCACCGTCGAGCCCGGCACGATGGAGCTCGGGCTGGGCATCCACGGCGAGCCGGGGATGCGCACCGTCGACTCCGTGGACGCCCACGAGCTGGCCGACGTGCTCGTCGACCAACTGCTCGACCAGCTCCCCGACGGCGGGGACGGCCGCGTCGCGGTCCTGCTCAACGGCCTCGGCAGCACCCCCTACGAGGACCTCTTCGTCACCTACGGGCGGGTGCACGAACGCCTGCTCTCCGCCGGCCTGCGCCCGCACCGCCCGGAGGTCGGCGAGTTCGTCACCTCGATGGACATGGCCGGGCTCTCCCTGACCCTGATGCCGCTCGACGACGAGCTCGCCGCGCTCTACGACGCCCCGTGCGAGACCCCGGGCTTCCGGCTCGGCGCGGGCTGGTCGCTGGCCGGCGACGGGCCCGCGCCCGCGGACGTCCCGGAGGCCGAGCGGCGCACGCCGTCGGTGGCCCCGCCGCTGGAGGAGACCGACCCCGATGCCGGGGGCATCGCGGCGGCCGCGCTGACCGCCGCGCTCGAGGCCGTCACCGCGCACGAGGACGAGCTCGGGCGCCTCGACGCGGTGGCCGCGGACGGCGACCACGGGCAGGGCATCGTCCGGGGGATGCGCGGGGCGGTGGCCGCGGCGCGCACGAGCGGCGCCGCCGGCGACTCCGCCGCCGACGTCGGGGCCGCCCTCCTTGCCGCGGGCACCGCCCTGGCCGACGCCGCCGGCGGGGCCTCGGGGGCGCTCTACGGGGTCCTGCTCACCGAGACCGGCGGGCAGCTGTCGGCGCACGGCGACACTCCCGTCACGCTCCCGGCGCTCGCCGACGCGGTGGCGGCCGCGCAGGACGCGGTGACCGAGCTGGGTGGGGCACGGCCGGGCGACAAGACGATGGTCGACGGGCTCGCCGCCTTCACCGCCGGGCTTCGCACCGCCGTCGAGCACGGCGACGCGCTCGCCGACGGCTTCGTGGCCGCGGCCGGCGACGCCCGGCAGGCCGCGGCCGGGACCGCCGACCTCGACGCCGTGGTCGGGCGGGCCGCCCGGCTGGGCGGCGCGCGGTCCCGGGGCAGCGCCGACCCCGGCGCGACCTCGCTCGCGTACATGGTCGTCGCGATCGGCGAGGTCCTCGCCGGTCGCGCGGGGAAGGGAGCACGACCGTGCCAGGGATGAGGGTGGCCGTGGCGGCCGACAGCGCCGGCCTGGCCCTGAAGGACGTGCTCGCCGAGGCGATGCGCGGCGACGACCGGGTCGCCGAGGTGACCGACTTCGGCGTCCCCGACGACGGCGACGACCGCGCGTACCCGCTGCTGGGGCTGGCCGCCGCGCAGGCGGTCGCGCAGGGGAGCGCGGACCGGGCCGTGCTGTGCTGCGGCACCGGGATCGGCATGGCCATCTCGGCAAACAAGGTCGAGGGCGTCCGCGCGACCGTCGCCTACGACGCGTACTCCGTCGAACGGTCGGTGAAGTCGAACAACTGCCAGGTGCTCTGCCTGGGCGGGCGGGTGATCGGCCCCGAGCTCGCCAAGAAGATCGTGGCCGACTGGCTGGGCTACGAGTTCGACCCCGCCTCGCCCAGCGCCGAGAAGATCGCCCACATCACCGCGTTCGAGCAGGACCACCAGCCCGACGAGAGGTGACCCACGATGGACCCGCAGCGACGCGACGCCCCCGCGACGCGCGTGCTCGCCGCCGGCGACCGCTTCGTCGACCCGGCCCTGTTCGAGACCGCCCTGCGCGACGAGCCCGGTCTGCCCGGCCTCGACGTCGCCCACCTCACCACGGGCTGGCCCACCGATCCCTTCGGGCCGGTCGGCTCCGGGGACTCGGTCGTCCAGGAGGCCTCGGGCACCGAGGACGAGCTCGTCGACGCGCTCGAGGGGGCCCGCGTCTGCCTGACCCAGATGTCCCCGTTCACCGCGCGGGTCTTCGACGCCCGGCCGGAGCTGGAGATGGTCGCGGTGTGCCGGGGCGGTCCGGTCAACGTCGACCTCGCCGCCGCGGACCGGGCCGGGGTCGCCGTCGCCCAGGCGCCCGGGCGCAACGCCGCGGCCGCTGCGGAGTTCGCGGTGGGCATGGCGCTGGCCGCACTGCGCCGCATCCC
>JAVXWR010000886.1:0-3239 GCA_032230725.1 Actinomycetota bacterium | reverse complement strand
CGACGAGGCCGGCACGACGCCGAGCGTGCTGTCCCATCCGATGATCGCCGCGCCCCTGCACGACGCCGTGGTCACCGGCTTCGTGCACGCCACCGATCACCGGTGGCGTGACGCGCTGGAACGCCCGGCGCGGAGCTGGAGCCGGACGCCGGTACGTCGCGCCGTCGAGGCCATCCGCAGCGACCCGGCGCAGCCGTTCACCCCGACCGGTCTCGCCCGGCTCGCCGGCGGGTCGACCCGCACCCTGCACGACGGCTTCCGGCGCCATCTCGACACCACCCCGATGGCTTATCTGCGGCTCGTCCGGCTCGAGCGTGCCCACGCCGAGCTGCGTGCCGCGGACCCGCGCGGGACCACCGTCGCGGAGGTCGCGCACCGCTGGGGCTTCAGCCACGTCAGCAGGTTCGCGCAGGCCTACCGCCGGGTCTACGGCCGCGCCCCGGGGGAGACGCTGCGCGGTCGGTGATCCGGGGCGGCGGCCGTCGCCGAACGGTCGGGGGTTGCGGTGCGCGGATGGACCGTCGCACGCCGTGCTCGGTAGATCTCTCGTGTTCACCCAGCACAGAGCGGGAGTCCACCACCGGGCTCTCGACGGCGTGAGAGCGAGCCATGACCTCCGACCGCGACATGACCCTCCCCGACGACGGGCCCTCGGTGTCGATCGTCGACACCGCCTGCGGCACCGTGGTGCGCACCCGGGAGGTGCTGGGATTCGTGGCCGCCGTCTGGTTGCGCCGCGTCGCCCTCCGCCACCACCCCGGCGGGCTCGTGCTCCTCGACGTCAGGGCCACCTGCGCCACGGCGCCGGTCGTCGTGGCGGCGGTCGCCGACCTCGCGGACGGTCTTCGTGCGCGCGGAGACGCCCTGCTGATCGTGCGGTCGCCGCGGACGCCGCAGGCGCTCGTCGGGGCGGCGAGTGCCCCGGTGTACGCCTCGCTCGCCGAGGCCTTCGGCTGCCGGTCCTGCGCGTCGGACTCGCACTGGGTGGACCTCCCGACCCGGCCGTCGGATCGTCTCCCCCCGACGATCGGCGGTCGTGGCGGGATGGGTCCGGGCCGGTCTCCCCTCACCCCAGGTACGCCGGTCCGGATCCATCCCGCGTCTCTCCCCATGCCCCACCCCCGGCGGCCCGAGGGCGACTGACCGCCGGGCTCCCCCGAGGCCCCCTCACCCCGACAGGGCGAGGTCGCTCCCTCGGATTGACCCCTCGGGCCGGTACGACCCGGCGACGCCTCGGCGAAGGTGGCACCGGCCCGAGGGGCGTCGATGCCCTCCGACCCCGTGTCCGCAGGAACGAGCGGACGAGCGGGGCTCGCCGGCCGGGTTCGCGTGTTCAGCCCGATGGCCACGCTAGCGTCATGGGTGGCGTGTCCGGTGAGGAGGGACCGATGGCCGACCTCGAGCGATGGCAGAGCCCGCCCTCGGCGGCGGACCGCCGCACGGTGGTCGTCGGTCTGCTCGCCGACCCCGACACCCCCGCGGAGATCGCCGCGGGGCTGGCCGACGAGCTCCCGGCTCTGCTGGCCGAACAGGTCGACGGCGAGACCGACTGGGACGTCCGCACCATGACCCACCCGGTCACCGCCTCGGTGCAGGACCCCGAGGAGGTCCTCGGCGCGGTGGCCGACCAGACCGCCCACGCAGAGTGGGACATCGGCGTCTATCTGACCGACCTCCCGATGCAGCACGGCGACCACCCGATCCTGGCCGACCTCGACCACGACCGCCGCGTCGCGGGCCTCTCGCTCCCCGGCTTCGGTCCGTTCCTGCAGCACCAGAAGGTGCGCAACGCGATCGTCCGCGTGGTGGCCGACCTCGCCGGCACAGCCGACGCGGGCCTGGACCACGAGCAGCACCACCCGAGCCGCTTCGGGCGCGCCGCGGCGAGGCACCTGCACCCGGTCCGTGTCGTCCAGACCGGGGACGGTCGGGACACGCGGCGCTACGTGACGACCCCGCGGCGGGGTCGGGCTCGGCTGCTGGCCGGGATGGTGCGCACCAACCAGCCCTGGCGCCTCGTCCTCGGCATGCGTACCGCACTGGCGGCCGTGCTGGGGACCAGCGCCTACCTGACCATCAACTCGACGATCTGGCTGCTCTCCACCCGGCTCGGGGTGGGCAAGCTGGTCCTGACCACCGTGGCGTCCGTGGCCCTGATGGTCCTCTGGATCATCAGTGCCCATCATCTCTGGGAACGCCCCCAGGACGCGCACGACCGCGAGGAGACCTTCCTCTTCAACGCCTCCACCGTACTGACGTTGAGCATCGGCGTGCTGGTCATGTCCGCCGCGGTGTACGTGCTCACCGTGCTCGGGTCGCTGTTCTTCCTCGACGCGTCGGTGTTCGCCGCGACCCTGGGCCGCGTCCCGGGGCTCGGCGACCACCTCGTGCTCGCCTGGCTGGCCACCGGCCTCGCCACCGTCGCCGGAGCCCTGGGCTCCGGACTCGACAGCGAGGACGCCGTGCGCCGCGCCGCCTACGGCTACCGCGAACGCCAGCGGCGCGACGAGATCGGCCAGGACACCGGGGACCGGACCTCGTCGTCGTCCTGACCGCGCCACCGCGCGATCGACCTCAGAGGCGGCGGTCGGGCGAGCAGGTCTCGACCGCTCGACGCGCACGGAGGCGGTCCGGGAGACCCTGTGAGGGACCGTGACGGACCGCTCGTCCGTGTGCCCGCGTCGGCGGTCGCCTGCCGCCGGTCCGTCGGTCGCTGACGGCCCCGGGGCGGGACGAGAGTGCAGACCTCCTGCTCGACGGTGCAGATGGTCGATCCTCGGCTTTCCGCACCCGGGTGCCGGCGACACCCTCCTGGCTGGCCGGCGAGCCCGGTCGCAGATCTGCGCGGCCGGTGTCGCGGGGGATGCCGGGTCAGCGTGCGTTGCGGAGCGAGGAGGTCTCCTGTGGCGGTCGTGTTGGACACTGCCGAGCACCCGCCGGGAGCCGCGGTGGCCGCCGCCGGAGGAGGTACCGATGCGGTGGGACACCTCTCGCGTGCCCGCCAGGGAGCGCGTCACCGGCCACGGCGAGGCGCTCCGCGTCCAGACCCCTGGTGACACCGACGGTCATCACCCACCGCGCCGCCGCGTAGGCCTGCTCGAGAGCGGTCGGATAGCGGGCCTCCGGCGAACGGTCGTACTCGGGGAACACGACCGCGGCCTGGGCACCGACGGCGAGCTCGCGGACCAGGCGGTCATGGGTCCCGGCGTCGCCGAAGACCCACCCCGCGCCGTGGACGT
>JAVXWR010000878.1:0-8070 GCA_032230725.1 Actinomycetota bacterium | reverse complement strand
GGCGAGTGCGGCTCCGGCGGGCAGCACGTCGGGCCCCTCGAGGGCCGCTTCGTCCACCACCACTGCCATGACTCGAACACTAGTTCGACCCCCTGACAGTCACGGCCGGATCCGAGCGCCCCGGACTAGGCCGACCGAGTGAACTTCACGGGAGACCGGCCGGAACGCCGACCGCCCCTGCCCGGCAGCCCTGCCGGGACACGCAGCTACCGTGGAGGGCGTGTCGTACCCGCATCCCGGCTCCTACCCCGGTGACCCCTACCGCGGCGGTGGACACGGCCCGGGCGGCTGGGACCGCGGGCCGTCCGGACCCGCCGGACCGCCAGGCGGTGGTCCCCGCGTCCCCGGCGGATCCGGCGGATCCGGCGGACGGTCCGGGGGCGGTGGCCGGTCCCCGCGCTCCGCGATCCGCCTCGACCCGGTGATCGTGGAGAGCCTCGTCGCGGTCGCGTGGCTGACGGTGGGGACCCTCGGTCTCGGCTCGGACGGGGCCGGCACGCTGCTGCTCGCGGCCGGAATCGCGCTCGTCGTGTTCATCGTCGTGGAGAACCGCCGGCGGGGCTCGCGCGCGTTCGACCACCGGTGCTCGGCCGACCTGCTGCGTTACGGCGCGTTCGCGATCGGTGCCGTCCTGGTGGTCACGGTGCTGCTCGGGCTGATCTCGGCCGCCTACCTCGGCCCGGGGGTCGCCGCCGTGATCACCGGCGTCGCCTTCCTCGCGCTTGCCCGCTCGACCGGGCAGCGCCCGACGCAGTGGCTCGGCATCGCGCTCATCGTGCTGGGCGTGCTCGGCGCGCTGATGTCGACCCAGGAGACCTCGAGCTTCGTCTCGCAGGGCCTGCTGGGCCTGGTCTGCGGGGTGCTGGTGCTGCTCTCGGCGGCGGACCGGATCGGGCTGCTGGAGACGCTGCGGGACCGGGTCCGGTGAGTACGGAACCCCAGACCGGCACGCAGCTCCCCGTCCTCTCCCTCTCGGGGACCGGGACCCGGCGCACCCGCCCACCGCGGCACTTCGCCGACCTCGCGCCCGACGAGCGGAAGGCCGCCGTCGAGGAGCTCGGTCTGCCGGGGTTCCGCGCCGACCAGGTCTCGCGGCAGTACTACGCGCGCTACGAGGGCGACCCCGCGGCCATGACCGACCTCCCGGCCGCTGCCCGCGAGACCCTCGGCGCGCTGTTCCCGCCCCTGTTCGAGCCCGCCACCGTCGTCGAGTGCGACGGCGGCACGACCCGCAAGACGCTGTGGCGGGCCGCCGACGGCGCCCTGATCGAGAGCGTCCTCATGGGCTACTCCGACCGTGCCACCGTCTGCGTCTCCAGCCAGGCCGGCTGCGGGATGGCCTGCCCGTTCTGCGCCACCGGCCAGGGCGGGCTGCAGCGCAACATGTCCACCGCGGAGATCGTCGAGCAGATCCGGACGGCGGCCGCCGCGGCCCGCGACGGGGCGCTGGGCACCGGCGTCCCCGCCCGGTTGTCCAACATCGTCTTCATGGGCATGGGCGAGCCGTTGGCGAACTACCGGAGGGTGCTCGACGCGGTGCACCGGATCTGTGACCCGGCGCCGGCCGGGCTCGGCATCAGCCAGCGCTCGGTCACGGTGTCCACGGTCGGGCTGGTCCCCGCGATCCACCGGCTCGCCGACGAGGGCCTGCAGGTCACGCTCGCCGTCTCGCTGCACACCCCCGACGACGAGCTGCGGGACAGCCTCGTGCCCGTCAACACCCGCTGGCCGGTCCGCGAGGTGTTCGAGGCCGCCCGGCACTACGCGGACGTCACGGGACGGCGGGTCTCCATCGAGTACGCCCTCATCCGCGACATCAACGACCAGCCCTGGCGCGCGGACCTGCTCGCGAAGCTCGCCTCGCAGCACCTGGGCCGGCTCGTGCACGTCAACCTCATCCCGCTCAACCCGACCCCGGGCTCGAAGTGGGACGCGAGCCCGGCGACGGTGCAGGCGGAGTTCGTCCGCCGGGTGCGTCAGGGCGGGGTGGCCTGCACGGTGCGCGACACCCGGGGGCGGGAGATCGCCGCAGCATGCGGCCAGTTGGCCGCCAGCGGAGCGGAGCGGAGCCCGGCCGTCGACTCCGCGACGGGGGGCTGAGCCGACGGTGCCCGACGCCGGGCCGGTGATCCGGTCCATGACGCCCCGGGTCACGGAGGGCTCTGCCGACGCCGGCACCGTCGCATGGACGCGCGCGATGCAGGCAGCCTTCCTCGCACCGCGCCTGGAGCCCGAGCTGCTGGCGCGGGTCGGCGCGACCTTCGAGGGGCAGCGCCTGCGCGGCGCCTATGCGGACCCGGACCCCTCGCCGGCGGCGACCCTCCGCTCGTGGGACGCGGAGCTCACGGTGCCCGGCGGGGCCGTCACCGCCGACGCGATCACCGGGATCGGGGTGCGCTCGACCCACCGGCGCCGGGGCCTCGCCCGCCGCCTGCTCGCCGAGGACCTGGCGGCCGCGGTGCGGGCCGGCACCCCGGCGGCGGTGCTCACCTCGACCCAGGGCTCGCTCTACGAGCGGTTCGGGTTCGGACTCGCCACGCGGACCCGCGCGATCACCGTGGACACCCGCACGGCCCGCTTCCGCGACCCCGTGGCGCGGGGCAGCATCGAGCTCGTCGACCGGCCCGACGCCGCCCTGGCGCTCGCCACCTCCGTCCACGGCCGCTCCCGCCGTCGTCACCCCGGCGCCCTGGGCCGCACGCCGGGACAGTGGGACGCCCTGCTCACCGGCGCCGGCCCGCACAGCGGGCTGGAGCCCGACCGCCACCGCCAGTTCGCGGTCTGGCGCGACGACGAGGGCACCCCGGCGGGCTACGTCGTGCACCGGGTCGAGGAGCACTGGTACGCGACGGGCGCCGCGACCCTCGGCGTCGTCGACCTGCAGGCGACGACGCCGGGTGCCTACGCCGAGCTGTGGCGCCACCTGTGCTCCCAGGACCTCGTCGGCACCGTCACCTGGGCCCAGGCCTCGGTCGACGAGCCGCTGCCGTGGCTGGTCGACGACCACCGCGCGGTCCGCGTCGACGGCGAGCGCGCGATGGTCTGGCTGCGCGTCCTCGACGTGTCCGCGGTGCTCGTCGCGCGCCGCTACCCGGTCGAGGACGCGATCGTGCTCGACGTCGCCGACGACGCCGGGTTCACCACCGGGCGGTGGCGGCTCGACACGCACGACCGGCTGGCCCCCGCCGTCGAACCCACCCCGGACTCCCCGGACGTGACGCTCCCGGCGACCTCGCTGGGCTCGGTGGTGCTCGGCGGCGTCGACCCGCGCGTGCTGGCCCGGGCCGGGCGGCTCGAGGAGGGCTCGCCGGGCGCGGCGGGGCGGCTGGCCCGGCTGCTCGCCGCACCTTCGGTGCCCTGGAACGGCACGCCGTTCTGAGAGCTACACCTCGACCTCGTCGGCCGGGACCTCGGCATCGTCGCGCTCGGCCCACTCGAGCAGCGGCGCGATGTCGAACACCGCGTCGTCGATCCCGGCGTGCAGGTCCCCGAGGTCGGCGAACCGCGCGGGCATCGTCGCGATCGAGAAATCCGACGGCTCCACGTCGGGGATCTCCTCCCAGCGCACCGGCGCCGACACGATCCCGAGCGGGGTCCCGCGCACCGAGTACGCGCAGGCGATGGTGTGGTCGCGGGTGTTCTGGTTGTAGTCGACGAAGACCGTGCCCGGTGCGCGGTCCTTGCGCCACCACGCCGTCGTCACCAGTTCCGGCGCACGCCGCTCCACCTCGCGGGCGAACGCCCACGCGGCGCGGCGCACCTCGCCGAAGGAGTGCTCGGGGGTGATGCGGACGTAGACGTGCAGGCCCTTGCCGCCGGAGGTCTTCGGGAAGCCGACCGCGCCGAGCTCGTCGAGGACCTCGTGGACCACGCCCGCGACCTCGCGGACGGTCGGGAACCCGACGCCGGGCATCGGGTCGAGGTCGATGCGCCACTCGTCGGGGGACTCGACGTCGGCGGCCCGCGAGTTCCAGGGATGGAACTCCACGGTCGACATCTGCACGGCCCAGACGACGTCCGCGACCGAGGAGACGCAGAGCTCGTCGGCCGTGCGGTTGTAGCGCGGGAAGCGCACGCGCACCGTCGGGACCCAGTCGGGGGCGCCCTTCGGGAGGCGCTTCTGGTGGACCTTCTCGCCGTCCACACCGGTGGGGAAGCGGTGCAGCATGCAGGGCCGGTTCCGCAGGGCGTTGACGATGCCGGGCCCGACGGCGAGGTAGTACCGCGCGAGATCGAGTTTCGTTTCGCCGCGCGCGGAGAAGTAGACCCTGTCCGGGTTGGTCAACCGCACGACGCGGCCGTCGACCTCGAGATCGGCTGGTTCGGCCACGGGAGCACGCTATCGGAGGTTGGGCAGATGACCCGTCGGATCGTCGTCATCGGCGGCGACGCCACCGGGATGAGCGCGGCGAACACCGCCCTGCGCCACGGCGGGTCGGACGAGGTGCAGGTGACCGTCCTCGAGAAGGGCCACTACACCTCGTACTCCGCCTGCGGGATCCCCTACTGGATCGCCGGTGACGTCTCCGACGGAAAATCCCTGGTCGCCCGCTCGCCCGAGCAGCACCGCGAGGCCGGGATCGACCTGCGGATGCGCACCGAGGCCACCGCGATCGACCTCGAGAAGCAGGTGGTGTCCTTCCGCGCCGTCGACGGCAGCCACGACGGTTCCGGGGGCCAGGACGGCGAGCTCGAGTACGACGACCTCGTGGTCGCCACCGGCGCCCGGCCGCTGCGCCCGCCGCTGGACGGCATCGACGCCGAGGGCGTGTTCGGGGTGCAGTCGCTGGAGGACGGCGAGGCCATCGTCAAGGACCTCGCCGACGCGGGGCACCGGCGGGCGGTCGTCGTGGGCGCGGGCTACATCGGCGTCGAGATGGCCGAGGCGATGCTCACGCGCGGGCTCGAGGTGACGGTCCTGGACCAGGCGCCGGAGCCGTTCACCCAGGTCGACCCGGACATGGGGGCCATCGTCCGGGAGGCGATGGAGGGCATGGGCATGACCGTGCTCACCGGGGTCGGCGTCGAGGGGTTCGACGTCGGCGACGACGGCCGGGTGCGGGCGGTCCGGACCGACCACGACACCCACCCCGCCGACATCGTCATCCTCGGGCTCGGGGTGCGGCCGAACGTCGACCTCGCGCAGGAGGCGGGGCTGACGATCGGGCCGTCCGGCGGGATCGTCACCGACGTCGCGATGCGCTGTGTCGGGCACGACAACGTCTGGGCCGGCGGAGACTGCGTCGAGACCCACCACCGGCTGTCCCACCGGGGGGTCGCGATCGCGCTCGGGACCCACGCGAACAAACACGGTCGCATCATCGGCACCAACCTCGCGGGCGGGTACGGCGCCTTCCCCGGCGTGCTCGGCACCGCGATCTCGAAGGTCTGCTCGCTGGAGATCGGCCGGACCGGGCTGGGGGAGGCCGAGGCGACGGCCGCCGGCTACGGGTACGTCACGGCGACGATCGAGTCGACCAACGTCGCCGGCTACTACCCCGGCGCCGAGATGATGACGGTGAAGGTCCTGGCCGAGAAGCGCTCGGGGAAGCTGCTCGGCGCGCAGATCGTCGGGCGGGCCGAGTCGGGGAAGCGCATCGACGTGTTCGCGACGGCGATCTGGAACGGCATGACCGTCGAGGAGATGACGTTCATGGACCTCTCCTACGCGCCGCCGTTCTCCCCGGTATGGGACGCGGTACTGGTGGCCGCGCGCAAGGCGGCGAAGGCCGTGGAGGAGGACGTCCCGGCGTCCCCGACCTAGCTGCCGGAGGCGCCCAGGGTCGCCCGCCAGGCGCCGAGCCCGCTGTAGCGCGGCCGCCAGCCGAGGCGCTCCCGCGCCCGGGAGGTGTCCACGATGGCAGGCGTGGTCGCCGCCTGCACCCACTGCAGCGGCAGCGGGAGGGGCAGCGCCGAGATCGCGCGGGCGGGGAGCTCGATCCCGGACTCGGGCAGCGGCACCGGACGCACCCCGACCTCGCGCGCCAGGTCGACGAGCGTGAGCACGTCGGCGGCGGCGATGTTGTACGCCCCGGGCGGTCCGTCGCCGACGACGCAGCGGCGCAGCGCCTCACCCACGTCGTCGTGGTGCACGAGCTGCAGGCGGAACGCCGGGACCGGGCACGGCAGGGTCACCGGGAGCCGCCCGCCCCGCAGCGCGAGTCCCGCCAGCGCCCGACCGAGCGGTGCGAGCGGCCCGGGCAGGATCGCCTTCGCCCCGATCGCGTGCGGACCCGCCACCCCGCAGGGCCGCAGCACATACACCTCGACCTCGGGATGGGCGGCGGCCTCGGCGGCCAGCCGCTGCTCGGCCTCGGCCTTGTCGCGGGC
Organism: Actinomycetota bacterium; assembly: GCA_032230725.1. Classification (GTDB taxonomy): domain Bacteria; phylum Actinomycetota; class Actinomycetes; order Mycobacteriales; family Pseudonocardiaceae; genus Actinomycetospora. The sequence continues at coordinate 1,740 of JAVXWR010000878.1, read as the reverse complement.
GTAGAAGAAGCGGTCGGTGGGCCGCAGCGGCTGGTCCTCTGCCATCCCGACGGGGTTGTCGCGCCCGAACCCGTACGCCGCGATCGAGGACACGTGCACGAACCGGCGCGCGCCCGCGGTGACCGCGGCGCGGAAGGCCGCGACGGTGCCCTCGACGGTGATCGCGTGGTGGCGCGAGGCGTCCCGGGTGCCGATGATCGTCGAGGCCAGGTGGACCACCACGTCGGCGCCCCGGAAGGCGGCGAGCAGCGCCTCCTCGTCCTGCACGTCACCGCGGCGGTACTCCACCGGCTCGTCGCCGGCGGCGTCGGACGGCGCACCCCCACGGGAGATCCCGACCACCCGGGCCACGCGGTGGTCGGTGGTGAGCAGCGGGAGCAGACCGCGCCCCAGGGTGCCGGTTGGCCCCGTCACGGCGACGGTCAGGGCGTGGTCCATGCCACGGGCCTACCCGCCCGCCGCCCGGCGGCCCCGTGGCCACGGTCACGGTGCGGGGCGATCGGGGTCGGGGCACCCGGTCCCGTGGCGGACGCCGAGGACACCAGTGGCTGGACCGAGGTCGAGGAGCCGCCGCCGGGCGGGGTGCGCCGCGCCGGGCGGTACGCGGTCGGGGTGAGCCGGGGGGACCCGTTCGCGGTGGGCCGGCGCTGCCGCCACCAGCTCCGGGACCTCTCCGACGGTCACGTCGACGCCGAGGGCTGTCTGGTCTGTCCCTGGCACGGGGCGCGCTACGACGTGCGCGACGGCCGGATGGTGGGCGGCCCGCGCGGCATCGCCTTCTACGTCGGTCCGACGCCGGGCTACACCCAGGTGGTGCGTGCGCTGGCCCGCTGGGTGCCCCTGCGGGTCGGCCGCGCGGTGCGGCGCGGCCGGTCGATCCTGGTGCGCTGAGGGGCCCTCCTACCCGACGTGGACCGCCGGGCGCCGCTGCGGGTCCGGCTCCGCCTCGCGGAGCACCTCGCGGGCGACAGGGGCGACCTCGCCGACCCCGAACAGCAGGTAGCGCACGAGGTTGATCGCCGGGTTCCCCTCGGTCCACTCGAAGTAGACGTGCGGCACCCGGCTGGTCCGGTCGCGCAGCTCCAGCAGCAGCGCCGCGATCGCGTTGGGCACGCTGGCCGAGCGCGCCCGCAGGATGCGGTAGCCGTGCCGGTACTCCCCGTGGACGTGGAGCTCCTCCTCGAAGTCGGAGGGATCCCGCACGGTGATCTCCACGAAGATCAGCGCGTCGCCCGACGGGATGTGGTGGTCGTAGCGCTCCTCGAGCTCCTTGTCGTGGTACTCGGCGTGGTCCCGGCGGTCGGGCTCGTTGGCGATGAGCCGGATCGTCGACTCCGGGTCCTGGGTGTGCGCCTCGCGGATGATCGCGTCCGCCTGCTCGTCGAGGTGCACGCCGGTGATGCGCAGCTCGAAGGACCGCGCCGCCCGGGAGGCGAAGGAGAAGACCAGGATCGCCAGCACGAAGACCAGGCCGATCTTGAGGCCTTCCGGCCGCTCGACCATGTTCGTCACCGTCGTGTAGACGAACACCAGGCTGACCAGGGCGAACCCGAGGAACGCCGGACGCTGGCCGTGCTTGCGGGCGGACAGCGTCACCGACACCGACGCCGAGGTGATCAGCACCAGCACGCCGGTCGCGTAGGCACCGGACTGGGCGTCGACGCTCGCGTCGAAGATGATCGTGATGAGGATGCCGACGACGGTGAAGACGATGACCCTCGGCCGGACCGCCCGGGCCCA
>JAVXWR010000919.1:0-3979 GCA_032230725.1 Actinomycetota bacterium | reverse complement strand
TTCCTGTTCTCGGGTCTGGTCAACCTGACCGTGCTCGGGACCTCGATGAACTTGTTCGCGTTCCGGTGGTCCAACGTGGTGTTCAGCTTGGCCGTCGGAGTCGTGCTGCTGCTCAGCGGCACCTACGGGCGGGTCAGCGGCGGGCTGACCGCCGACAATCCCTACGTCCGGGCCCGAGCCGCCCGCGCGCGCCCGACCGTGGGCTCCTCGCCGTCGACGACACCGAGCCAGGATGCCCACGACCTGCTCGAGGCGGAGACCGCGATGTTCCTCGGGCACGCGACGCCAGCCCAGAAGGGGGTGGTCCGACACGACGCCCAACGACGCGCGACCGACCACGTTCGCGTCTCCTCCGAGCGGGACGCGGCATCGATCGCCTCACACGCCGCGGGCCGGGCGCTGCGCACCGGGTAATCCGCTCTCCCCGCCGTGTCCGGAGCCTGGCCCAACCGGGCCCAGCTCCCGCCGCCCCCGCAGCAGGATCACCGCACCGGACAACCGTCAGACGTTGGTAGCCGGTGGCCGCCAGTCGAGGCGGTCTCGGCTGTTGTTGAGCAAGCAGCGGTGCTGGGGCCGTCATCGCCCGATCGCACGCCCCACCGCCACCTCTGACCGGTCTCTGACTCGCCGGCAGGAGCCGGCAGGGCAGAGCCCGCGCCGCCGAGGGAGAGACCCTGAGCCGGTCCCATGACGTTTGTCGTCCGGGCGCCATCGGGGAACCGTCGGTATCCGGGTTGTGTGCTGGAGCCGGACCGGGCGATGTGCAACGTCGTAGGTCCGGTTCACAAGCGCAGCTGGGCGGGGCGGCCCTACCCCCGCGGTGTACGCCGTGCGGGGCGGGGCCGTGCTCGACGAGGCCGACGAGAGACGAACCCTGGACCGGGCCACGCCCGAAGGCCACGCTGGGACAGTTCAGCCTCGGCCCGGACCCCGCCGTCTGCTGATCCGCCGTCTGGGTGCCCATGGGGTCGTGGACCCGCCATGCACAACGAGGACCTGGATGCGGTGCCGTGGGCGGACGTGCCCAGCTACTTGGCTCAGGGCTTCCTGGCCGAGCGGCTCGGCGTCTCGGTCGAGGAAGCCGATCTGAGGCTGCGAGCCCACGCCGAGCAGACCCGTCGCCCGTTGCTGGAGGTCGCGCTCGACGTGGTCGAGTTCGGGCTGCTCGCCGACCCCGAGGACTACCGGTAGGCCGTCCCTCCGGTTGGTCGAACCGCAGGCTTCCACTGAGCTCGCCCTCGGTAGGGAGGCTGAGCCTCTGTGCCGTCGAACGCGGCTGGAGCTGAGCCAAGATCGTTCCCCCGGCTCTTCTCCCACGGAACGCCGGAGGCGGGGTCGTTGAACCGCCCTGGGTGCAGTGGAGGCTCCTGAGCTTGGACACGAGGATGGAGCCGTGCCCCAGGAGCAGTCGGCGGGCAAGCCGACCACGCGCCGCTACAGCGAGCAGGAGAAGGCCGCCGCGGTGCGGATGGTGCGCACCCTGCGTGCCGGGACCGGCAGCGAGCACGGCACCGTCAAGCGGGTCGCTGATCAGCTCGGGTACGGGGTGGAGTCGGTGCGCCAACTGTCGGTGAGCCGACCCGAGCGACAGTCGCCTGCTCGGGGTGCCTGTCTCTTGTCGGGCTCCCACGGGCCAGGTATCGGGAACCGGACCCGGGCAGTTGGTGGTCACCTCTCAGGTCCCGGCTGCCACAGTCCACATCGACCAGGCGGAGGAGAACGGCGTGGACGGGGCGACGGCGCCGAGGGGACGGGCCACCCGGGGCTGGTCGGCGAAGATCACCCAGTGGTCGGGTCCGTGCCGATGCTCAACGCCGATGACAAACCACAATTCGCCCGCCGCCCCTACCGCGAAGCACGCGCACGCGGCCGCGGAGAGCTTCCATCCGCTCGGAGACACAGCTCGCAACGCTAACTCCCCGGGAGCCACACGACCGGCCAGCCAGACTCTCTGTCTGTCCCTGGCTTCCCGATCATTGATTCGGGAGCCACGCTCGATTCGCGACGGCCGCTTTACCCACCAGACCGTGGGCGGGTGGGCCTTGCAGCCGTCGACGGCCGGTGAGGCGGTCATTCCGGGGTTCAGCGCGGAGGTACGGGGGCTCGACGGTGACGGTGGGGTGGGTGTGCAGGCAGGTGTCAGCCGGGGTACCCGATCGGGCGCACGCCCGCACCGGGCTGCTCGAGGGCCCCGAGGAGGTGCACCTGCTGCTGTTCTCCGCGCCCACTGCGGCCGAGCTCGCCTCCGAGCCCGGGCGGCGGACCGACATCGGGTTGGCGACCACCGCCACGGTCGAGCTCCGCGGCTCCGCTGGGGCGGCGGCGCCTGTTCAACGACTTCCGCATCCCGGCCCACCCGGTGGACGTCGCTCCCGTCTGATGTCCGGCCCCATGGTGGCGTCGGCGGCGGAGTCCTGGGTGATCGCGACCCGGCGGTGGGTTCGGCACGATTGAGGTCCCTGATGCGATGAAGGAGCGGGGCCTCCCGCTCCTCGTGGCTCCCGAGTGATTCTCGGGGTGCTACGTCCATGAGTTGGGGAGGCCCCGTGTCGGAAGTGTATGAGGGACGTCAGGTCGTCGGGATGGATGTGCATCGACGTCGGTCGGTGTTGGTGCGGATGACCGAGGCTGGTGATCGGTTGGAGACGGTGCGGATCGTCAACGATCCGCAGCGGTTGGCGGCGGTGATGGCCCGGGCCGGGGAGGCCCCGGAGGTGGTTCTCGAGGCCACCTACGGCTGGTACTGGGCCGCGGACACCCTCGCCGAGCTCGGCGCGAGCGTGCACCTGGCGCACCCGCTGGGGGTCAAGGCGTTCTCGTATCGGCGGGTGAAGAACGACGAGCGTGACGCCGCGGATCTGGCGGACCTGTTGCGGATGGGCCGACTGCCCGAGGCCTGGATCGCGCCGCCGGCGACGCGGGCACTGCGTGAGCTGGTGCGGCATCGGGCGAAGCTGGTCGGGCTACGCACGAGCGTGAAGTGCCAGGTCCACGCGGTGATCGCCGCGGCCGGGGTCCCGGTGTCGATGTCGGATCTGTTCGGCGCCGAGGGCTACGAGCTGCTGCGGACCCTCGAGCTGCCCTCGTCTTCGCGCGCTCGGATCGACTCCTGTCGGCGGATGATCGGCGCGCTGGACCGGGAGGTCGAGCTGTTCACCAACCTGGTCACCGGCCGGCTGCGCAACGATCCGGGATATCGGGCGATCCAGGCGATTCCCGGGGTCGGCCCCACCCTGGCGGCGCTGTTCGTCGCCGAGATCGGTGACGTCACCCGCTTCGAGCGGCCGGCGCAGCTGGCGTCCTGGGCGGGGCTCACACCCCGCCATCACGAGTCCGACACCACCGTGCACCGCGGACGGATCACCAAGCAGGGCTCCCGGTTGGTGCGCTGGGCCGCGGTCGAGGCGGCCCAGCACGCCGCCAAGACCGAGCATCTCGGGCAGCTCAAGGAACGGGTCGCCGCCCGCCGGGGCCGCAACATCGCCACCGTGGCCGCCGCCCGCAAGCTCATCGGTCTGGTGTTCTACGGGCTGCGTGATCACGAGATCCGCTGCCTGCGCCGCGCAAGCGCCGCCTGATGGCAGCGCCCCCACACGCGGTCGGTCGCGGGTCGCCGCAGGTCATGACCCCCGAACTCGGCGTGGTCGCCCTCTGGAGATTGACCCCGACCGGCCACTTCCTGTCCCAGCACTCCATGCCCCCACCCGCGGGGCGAAGGGATGACACCGACAGCCCCACCGGGGGCCATGTCGTCTTGCCGGGCCACCGGCGATGGAGCCACGCACCCAGACATCACGACCAGCCCCCTTGAGGAGAGCCCTGCTGATTCTTCGCTCTACGCGGTGAACATCGTGCGCCCACCGACGTCGACCTCAAGGACCTCCGGGCGCTGACGCGGTCGATCTTCGATCGATCCTTGACCCCGACGCCGGCCACAGGCGCGCCCACCACCCGCCGGAGACCACGAAGAAAAGATCAA
>JAVXWR010000838.1:0-2964 GCA_032230725.1 Actinomycetota bacterium | reverse complement strand
AGCGCCGGGTCGGGTCGCGCCGCCGCGACGCGAGCGAGGAGCGGTCCATTGCGGACCACGGCAACCTCGCGGGCCCCGGCCCCGGCCAGCCGGGTCGCCAGGTGGTGGTTGACCCCGATGGCGAGGTCCGCGGCCCGCTGGGTGCGGCGCTCGAGCCAGTGCAGGACACGTCGCACGGCCGGGCGCTCGCCGTAGCGGGCCACGAAGAGCTCCGGCATGAGGTCCCGCTGGTCGACGACCACCGCGGCGCCACGACGGCGCAGCCACCACGCGATCGGGAAGTAGATGTCCGGGGGCTGGCACAGGTGCAGGACGTCGACGGGTCGACGGCGGTGCGCGACGACGGCGAGCCCGACCGCGAAGACGAAGGCCCGGGCGTACTCCCACACGTAGCCCAGCAGGCCGCCGAGCTCGGGGGGCGCCGGGTGCTCGAGCACGGTGACGCCGGGCTCGGTGCGCCAACGCGCGTTGCCGGGGTCCCGGCGGGTGATCACAGAGACGTGGTGACCTGCGGCGAGCAGCGACGGGACCTGCTTGCGGACCCGCGTGTCGGTACCCGCCGGGACGTTCTCGACGATGAACAGCACGTGCACACCGCGGCCCTGCCCACCCTGGTCGGCCTCCCGGTCCTGCCCGCCCTGCGAGTTCGGAGCGGCGGACGGCGCCGGCACGGCGCCCGCCACCGGGGCGAGGTGGCCGATCTCGTCCTGGTGGGTCATCCAGCCTCCCGTCGCGCCGGCCGCGCCGGGTGCCGGCGCTGTCCAGTCATGGTCCGGATCAGTGGACCGCCCCGGCACGCTCATCAGACGTAGGGCGCCTCGTCCTGCCGTCGGAGGCCGTGCCCCGTTCCCTATCGGATGATGGGAACCTCGCGGCGCGCCCGGGCGTCCCTCAATAGGGGACATCCGTTGCCGGCCCGGCGCTACGCGGTGGCCGGGGGACGACCTGCTCGCAAACGCGGGCGGCGCGGGGGTGGATGAGGTGGACATGGCAGAGGGTGCTGCGGTGGCCCCGACAACGGCGCGCAGCATCCGCCTCGGCATCGTCGACGCGAGCCGCATCTACGTGGAGGCCCTCGCCGCGCGGCTGGGCGCCGAGCCCGACATCCACGTGCTGCGCTGCGGCGGCGACGCGCCCGCGCTCCGGCGGATGCTCGCCCAGCCCGCCCTCGACGTCGTCCTCGGCGACGCGACACTCTTCGAGCACTCGTCGGCGACCGGCGGTGTTGGGACGGCTCCCGCGCTGCGCGGCGAGGCCGGAGCCGGAGCCGGAGCCGTCCCCAGCCTCGTGCTGGTCGCCGACCGCGGCGAGTGCGACGCGCTGGTCACCGCCGTGCGCGCTGGCGTCCGCGGCTGGGTCGCTCGCGGCGCCACGGTCGACGAGCTCCTGGCTGCGATCCGCGCCGCCGGTACGGGCGGCGCGTGGCTCCCGCCGCGGGCGTTGACGATGGTCCTCGAGGCGCTCGTGTGGTCGAGCTCGCCGGAGGACCCCGTGGACACCCTGCTGGGCGCCCTCACGCCCCGCGAGCGCGAAGTGCTGCTCTGCCTCGCCGAGGGGCTGGGCCGCCAGGCGATCGCCGAGCGGCTGCGGATGTCGACGAACACGGTGCGCACCCACGTCCAAAGCATCCTGCCCAAGCTCGACGTGAGCTCGTCGCTGGCCGCGGTCGCCCTGGTGCGCGGGGCGCGCCGCGGGGAGCGATGGTGCCCGACGACGGGGACCCCGTGAAGATCCATCCGACCGCCGAGGTGGAGGTCGGTGCACGGCTCGGACCGGACACGGTTGTCTGGCAACTCTCCCACGTCCGGCACAGCGCCGTGATCGGTGCCGAGTGCACGATCGGGCGGGGGGTGTTCGTGGACGAGGACGTCGTCCTGGGCGACCGGGTGAAGGTCCAGAACCACGCGCTGCTCTACCGGCCGGCCCGGATCGGCGACGGGGTCTTCGTCGGGCCCGCCGTGGTCCTCACCAACGACCAATACCCACGGGCCGTCACCATGGACGGAGCGCGCAAGGGCGTCGACGACTGGGATGCCGTCGGGATCATCCTGGAGGACGGGTGCTCGATCGGTGCCCGCAGCGTGGTGCTGCCCGGGATCACGGTGGGCCGGTGGGCGCTCGTCGCGGCGGGCTCGGTCGTGACGCGGGACGTGCCCGCGCACGCCGTCGTCGCCGGCGCACCGGCACGCCCCCGCGGCTGGGTTGGGCGTGCCGGCGTCCCCCTCGAGGAACTCGGCGGGGGCCGGTACCGCTGCCCGGCCACCGGCGAGGAGTACCTCGAAGGGGCAACAGCCGGTCTCCGGTCGGCGAGCCGTCCCGCGCCGACCTGATCAGGTAGCCGCTCCTCGCCGCCTACTGACGGCGCCGCAGGTGGTCCCGGACGGCCGCGCCGTAGGGGGTCGGGTCCCCGCGGTAGCTCGAGATGAGCGAGGGCTCCTGTGCGCAGTTGCTGGTGACCCACCCCCAGGCGAGGTAGCCGATGCCGTGGTCGTCGGCCCAGTCCATGAGGGGATCGACGACCCCTGACCGGCAGTCCATGTCGCCCATCTCCCCCACGACTACGGGCACGGTCACCGCGACCGGGGCGATCGTGGCATCCCAGCACACCGGGTCGGTGCACGCGGTCTGGTTCGGCGGCGGGCCGTAAATGTGGATGGACGCCACGAGCTGGTTGCGGAGGTCGGAGGGGCGGTAGGCCAGCCACCGGTCGAGGACCCCCGCGAACTGGGGTCCGCCGACCATGATCGGGTTGGCCGCCCCGGTCGAGCGGATCGCGTCGACCAACTCCTGCGAGCCGGCCGCGGTGAACCCGACACCGGGGCAGTCCCCGCCGTCGCGCGTGCACGCCCAGGCGGCCTCGCTGCCCGGCTGGGTCACGTCCGTCGTGGCCGGGTGCGGCTCGTTGTAGACGTCGAAGAGCACGGCGTGGTTCGCCGCGAAGGCGGCCGCCGCGCTGCGCCAGAA
>JAVXWR010000849.1:0-14353 GCA_032230725.1 Actinomycetota bacterium | reverse complement strand
GCGCCGGACGCCTCTGCGGTGACGCCTCGTGCACGGCCCGCTGTGTCGTACCGAGCACCTCGGGACCGCCTGGCAACCGCGGCGCGCTCAGCGCGTCTCCCGGCGCGGAGTACCCGTGTTCCTCATGTCCGATACGCGGATGTCCGCCACCGGACGGACCGATCGCGCCCCCCGTCCACCCCGGCGGTGGGCGATCGAGGACCATGGGAGGGAGCCCAGCGCCGGCGCCGCCGCCGGCCCGCAGCTCCGCATCGCCACCGCACCGCACGTCCCCGGGAGGTACCGCCCCCATGGATCACGAAGGCCCGAGCTTCGCCCGCTCCAACGAGCTCCAGGAGCGTCTGCACGCGATGGTGCCGGGCGGGGCGCACACGTACGCGCGCGGGGACGACCAGTACCCCGAGGGCATGGCCCCGGTCATCGAGCGCGGCCTCGGGGCGCGGGTGTGGGACGCCGACGGGAACGAGTTCGTCGAGTACGGCATGGGACTCCGCGCGGTCACCCTCGGTCACGCCTACGCCCCCGTCGTCGAGGCCGTGCGGAACGTGCTCCAGCGCGGGGTGAGCTTCACGCGGCCCACGGTCCTCGAGGTCGCGGCGGCCGAGGACTTCCTCTCGGTGGTCCCCGGCGCCGACATGGTCAAGTTCGCGAAGAACGGGTCCGACGCGACGACGGCGGCACTGAAGATCGCTCGGGCGGCGACCGGCCGCGACATGGTGGCGGTGGCGGGTCAGCCGTTCTTCTCCACCGACGACTGGTTCATCGGTTCCACCCCGATGAGCGCCGGGGTCCCCGCCGACGTCCGCTCCGGCACCGTCCGCTTCACCTACAACGACCTCGACTCGCTCCGCGCGCTGTTCGCGCGCCACCCGGGCCGGATCGCCGCGGTGTTCACCGAGGCCGCCACCGCACTGACGGCCCCCGAGCCCGCGTTCCTCGAGGGCCTGCGCGAGCTGTGCACGGCCGAGGGCGCGGTCCTCGTCTTCGACGAGATGATCACGGGCTTCCGATGGGCCACCGGCGGGGCGCAGGAGGTGTACGGGGTCGTGCCGGACCTCTCCACCTGGGGCAAGGCGATCGGCAACGGCTTCCCGCTGGCCGCGCTGGCGGGCAAGCGCGAGCTCATGGAGCTCGGCGGGCTCGCCACCGACGCCGACCGCGTCTTCCTGCTCTCGACCACGAACGGTCCCGAGACGGTGGGGCTCACCGCGTTCCGTGCGGTCCTGGAGGCCTACCGGACGACGGATCCGATCGGTGCCATGAGGCGCGCCGGGGAGCGGCTCGCCGCCGGCGCCAACGAGGTCATCGACGAGGCCGGGATGAGCGCGTACCTCGAGGTCGCCGGACACCCGAGCTGCCTCGTCTTCCTGACCAGGGACTCCACCGGCGCTCCGTCCCAGGAGCACCGGACGCTCTTCCTCGGCGAACTCCTCAAGGGCGGCGTGCTCGGACAGTCGTTCGTGATCTCCGCCGCGCACACCGACGCCGACGTCGACCGCACGATTCAGGCGGTGGCCGACGCTCTGCCGATCTACCGCAAGGCCATCGAGCTCGGCAGCACGTCCGGGCTGCTCGAGGGCCGCCCGGTCGCTCCCGCGCTGCGCCCGCAGGCGGCCCCCCGGAGGCGCTGAGGGCCTCCTCCGGGCGGCCGGGGACTCCCGCTCAGCGCGACGCGCCGACCACGGCGACCCCGTCGTAGCGCGCCGCGAGCTCCTCGGGCATGGGCGCGAGGTCCGAGCAGCGCCGGAAGTCGCGCAGCGTCGTCCCCGAGCACTCCGAGTCGACGTTGCGCGAACCCCGTCCGGCCTCGACGTCGTCGATGTCGACCACGCGGAAGTCGATCGAGAAGCGCGTCCGGCCCGAGGTGTTCGGGACCGAGGAGTGCAGCTGGTTGCCCGAGAACACCATCATGCCGCCGACCTCGGGCACGATACGGATCTGCGGGTCGAGCTCGATCGGCTCCTCGGGCGTGGGCTGGTCCCGCGTGTCCTTGCCGATCTGGCTCGCCGCGGCGAACCGGCTCGTGCGGTTCCACTCGGCGTAGTCGTAGCGCCGGGAACCGTTCTTCACACGCTCGGTCATGTACCGAGGATGGAAGGCCATCACGTTGTCCGCCGTCACCGGGTACACCGGCATCCACCAGTTGGTCTGGCACATCGGGGCCGAGTACCACGTGTCGCGGTGGGGATGGAAGGCGAAGGCGATCCCCGTCGTCAGGTAGTCGTCGGACGTCGAGGTCCGCAACCGGGGCACGTCGAAGTAGGTCCGGTCCGGGTCGCACCCTCGTTCCTCGAGGACGGCCGGGAGCAGCTCCTTGCACCGCGGGTGGTGGATGAACCGCGGCTTGAGGTCGGCGAGCAGCGCGGCGAACTCCGCGACCTCCATGTGGTGCTGTGCGGTCTCGGGGTCCAGGTCGCCGAAAGCGCTCTCGACCAGTTCACGGGTGAACTCGACGAGGGCGAGCGTGGCCGGCGACGCGCCGTAGATCATCACGTCCCCGCGGTAGAGGTGCTCGCGGCGACTGGCGTCGTCGAAGGACGGGTTCGACAGGACGTTGGACATGGCCCACCTCTCCGCCGCGCGCCGGCCGGTGCACGGACGCCTCCGGTGCACAGCGACGAGCCGCGACCCGCGGACCGTTGACGTGCCCCTCGTGAGTACGAATTGACCCTGTTCTGCTCTCGGACGCGGAAACGTCGTCACCGGGAGTCGCATCCAGGCGGGCCGAAGATACCCCGACGGCCTAGTCCGCCGGAGACCGGCCCCGGACGGGGGCGACGTGCTCCCGACCCCGCGGGGCGAGCAACCTCCAGCGGTCACGGAACGTCCCATGATCGGGCCTATCGTCCGCGCGCGGACCAGGGACGGCGGGCACCCCGAGGCACCGCGGTACGGCATCGCTACCGTGGACGCCTGATCCGACCGGTCGCCGATCGGATCGCCCGGCCCCGGCCCCGACAGGACGGACCCAGGATCTTGCCCGGCAGAGCGCTCATCCTCGTCGAGAACCTCTCGGTGCCGTTCGACCGCCGTGTGTGGCAGGAGGCCACCACGCTGCGCGACCACGGCTGGGACGTCGAGGTCATCTGCCCGCTGGGGACCGACCGGGACACCGAGCGGGAGGCCGTCGTCGACGGGGTGGCGATCCACCGCTACCCGCTGCAGGCGGCGTCCGGTGGACCGCAGGGCTACCTGAAGGAGTACGCCGCCGCGCTGTTCCACTCGATCCGGCTGGCGCGGTCGGTCCACCGCCGCGACCCGGTCGACGTGGTGCACCTGTGCAACCCGCCGGACCTGCTGTTCGTGGTCGCGCTCGTGCTCAAGGTGCTCAGCGGCGGGCGGACGAAGGTCGTGTTCGACCAGCACGACCTCGTGCCCGAGCTCTACCTCTCCCGCTTCCGCCCCAAGCGCGACGCCCTGTACTGGGGCCTGCGGCTCGTCGAGTTCCTCACCTACCGCACCGCCGACGTCGTCATCTCGACGAACGAGAGCTACCGCGCGAAGGCGGTCGGGCGCGGCCGGGTGCCCGGCGCGCGCGCGTTCACGGTGCGCAGCGCGCCCGCGCTCGACCGCTTCAGGCAGGTGCCGCCGGAGCCGGAGCTCGCGCGGGGCCGCGAGCACCTGCTCGTCTACCTCGGCGTCATGGGCCCGCAGGACGGCGTCGACTACGCCGTGCGCGCCCTGGCGCGGCTCGCGGAGCGCCGCGACGACTGGCACGCCGCGTTCCTCGGCGGCGGCGACGCCTTCGACGACGTGGTCGACCTCGCCCACCGCCTGGGTCTCGACGACCGCGTCACCTTCACCGGCATGGCCGACACCCCCGACGTGCGGCGCTACCTCTCGACGGCGTGCGTCGGCATCGCCCCGGACCCGCTGAACCCGCTCAACGACGTGTCCACCATGAACAAGATCATGGAGTACATGGCGATGGGGCTGCCGATGGTCTCGTTCGACCTCACCGAGAGCCGGGTCTCCGCGGGCGACGCCGCGCTGTTCGCGCGCCCCAACGACGTCGAGGAGTACGCCGCGCTGGTCTCCGAGCTCCTCGACGACCCGGTGCGGCGCAAGCAGATGGGCGAGGTCGGGCGCGAGCGCGTCGCCGGTGCACTGTCGTGGACCCAGTCGCAGGCGGCGCTGCTCGCCGCGTACGCCACGGTCGACCCGGCCGCCGAGGGCCTCACCCACGCCCTGCGCCCCGCGACGCCGGCGGTCTCCGAGCGGTGACCGGTCCGGCAGCGCGCCGCACCCGGACCGATCGGCTCCGGGTGCTCGTCGTCGGGCAGGCCTCGGCGACGCCGGGCGGGATCGCCGCGGTCCAGCGGCTGCACGAGCGGTTCCTGGCCGCGCGCGGCGACGTCGAGCTGCACGTGGTCACGACCTACGACGAGGCCGGGGCGATGCGGCGCCTGCGGCTGATGGTCGGCGGCATCGCCCGGGCGCTCTCCCTCGTGCTCGGCGGCCGCGTGGACGTCGTGCACCTGCACGTGGCCAAGGGCCTGTCCGCGCTGCGCAAGGGGGTGATCGTCGCCGCGGCCCGCGCACGGGGCGTCCCCACCGTGCTGCACACCCACGCCGGCGCGTTCGCGGACTGGTTCGACGGGCTGCCCGCGCCGCTGCGCCCCGTCGTCGCCCGGCTGCTGCGCGCGGACCGCGTGGTCGTCCTCGCCCCGGACGCGCGCGAGATCTACACGACGCGGCTGGGGCTGCCCGAGGACCGCGTCGTCGTGCTCACCAACCCCGTCGAGTGGCCCGCGACCGCCCCGGAGCGCGATCCGCACACCGGGACCGTCGAGGCGGTGTTCCTCGGCCGCCTCATCGACCGCAAGGGCGTCTTCGACCTCGTCACGGCCCTGGCCGGCCTGCACGCCGCGCACCGGGCCCGGCTGCACGTGACGCTCGCCGGGCACGGGGACGTCGATGCCGTGCGCCGTGCGGTCACCGCCGACGGGCTGGACGACACCGTCGAGGTCCGGACCTGGATCGGCCCGGCGGAGCGCGACGCACTGCTCGGCGCCGCGCAGATCCTCCTGCTGCCCAGCTGGTGGGAGGGCCTGCCGATGTCGGTGCTCGAGGGCATGGCGTGGGGTCTGTGCCCGGTGGTCACCCCCGTGGGTGGGCTGGCCACGCTCGTGCGCGACGGGGACAACGGCGTCGTCGTGCCCGTCGGTGATCCCCCCGCGCTCACCGCGGCGCTGGACAAGCTGCTCTCGGACGACGAGGTCCGGGTGCGCACCGGGGCCCGGGCACGCGAGAGCGTGCGCGGGTTCGGCGCGGACGCCTGGGCCGACCGGCTCGTGACCCTCTACCGGACGGTCATCCGCGACGCCCGCTGAGCTCGGCGGGCATCGCCACCAGCTCGTCGAGCCCGCGCCGGGCGCGCCAGCCGAGGCGCCCGGCGATGCGGCTCGCGTCGGCGACCACGCGTGCCGGGTCACCCGGTCGACGCGGTGCCACCACGTGGGGTACCGCCCGGCCGGTGATCCGCTCCACGGCGCCGACCATCTCGAGCACGCTCACCCCGGTGTTCCGCCCGACGTTGAGCACGCCCGGCGACCCCCCGGCCGTGAGCGATGCAGCGGCGGCGACGTGCGCCTCGGCGAGGTCGTCGACGTGCACGTAGTCGCGGATGCACGTCCCGTCCGGGGTGTCGTAGTCGTCCCCGAGGACGCGCAGCGGTTCGCCGGTCGCCATGGCGCGGTGCACCAGGGGGAGGAGATTCGTGGCCCCCCGGTCGGCCAGCGCCGCGTCGGCGGCGCCGGCAACGTTGAAGTACCGCAGCGCGCACCAGCGCAGACCGTGGGCCTCCGCCGCCCGGCGCACCGCCCACTCCGCGGCCAGCTTCGTCTCGCCGTAGGGATTCGTCGGCACCGTGGGGTGGTCCTCGGTGACCGGGTCGGTCCCCGTCTCCCCGTACACCGCGGCCGACGAGCTGTAGACCACCGCGTCGACGCCCGCGCGGACCGCGGCGGTCAGCAGCGCGGTCGTCCCGCCCACGTTCTCGGCGAAGTAGTGGAGCGGGTGGGCCACCGACTCCGGCACCGACTTCTTCGCCGCGAGGTGCACGACGCCGGTCACCCCGAGATCGACGAGCAGTTCCGCCAGATCCGGGTCGGCGACGCCCCGGACGACCAGGCCGGCCTCGGCCGGCAGCCGCGCCGCGACGCCGGTCGACAGGTCGTCGAGAGCGACGAGGTCGTGCCCGGCCGTGATCATGGCCCGCACCACGTGGGCGCCGATGTAGCCCGCGGCCCCGGTGACCAACCACCTCACGCGTACCTCCGCCCACGCCCCTGCCCACGACCCCGCGCCGGGATCCCCGTGCGCCCGTCACCGTAGCGAGGGCACGCGGGACGCCCAACGGCCCGTGGGCGACCGGTGAGCCGGCCCCCCGTACGCTCCCGGCGCATGGCCCGTCGTCGTCCCCACCGGCCGGTTCGCCTCTGTCTCGTGCTGAACGTGGCCCTCGTCGGCGGCGCCGAGGTCGTGCTGCTCGAGATGTTCCGCCACCTCGACCCCGCGCGGATCCGGCCCGAGCTCGTGTGCCTGCGCGAGGAGGGCACCCTGGCCGACGACTTCCGGTCGTCGGGGTTCGAGGTCACCGTGCTGGGACGCCGCGGGTGGCGGGATCTCCGGGCGACCGCCCGGCTGTGGAGCCACTTCGGGAGGACGCGACCGGACGTCGTCCTCGTTCCGCACTTCCAGCGCGCTCCCCTGGTGCTGGGCCCGTGGTTCGCCCGGTTGTCCGGCGTGCCGGCGAGCGTGATCGCGGTGCACAACATGGACCTGCACGAGGTCGGCGGTCGCGCGTTGCCGCGCTACGTGGTCGAGACGTTGCGGGTCGCCAGCGCCCTGGCCCTCCTCGTGCCGAGCCAGAGCCGGTACCTGCGCGAGCACGAGGGGGTGGGCCGCTTCCCGTGGCGCCGGGTCCCCGAGTACGTCGTGCCCAACGGCATCCGCATCCCCGAGCTCCCGACGAGCGAGGACCGCGGCGTGGTGCGCCAGGAGCTCGGACTCGCCGACGACGACGTCGTGGCGGTCGTCGTGGCCAGGCTCACGGTGGTCAAGGGCCAGGACCGGCTGATCCGGGCCCTGGCCCGGCTCGCCCCGGCCCACCCCCGCCTCAAGGTCGTGATCGTCGGCGAAGGACCGCGTCGCGAGGCACTCGGCGCCCTCGCGCGGGAACTGGGGGTCGAGGAGCGGGTCGTCTTCACGGGGCTGCGGCGGGACGTCCCTCGCCTGCTCGGGGCCGCCGACCTCGGCGTGCTGCCCTCGGCGCACGAGGGCGTCCCGATGTCGGTGATCGAGCAGATGGCCGCGGGGCTCCCGGTCCTCGCGAGCGCGGTCGGCGGGCTCCCCGACATCGTCGCGGACGGCCACCAGGGCTTCCTCGTGCCGCCGGGCGACGAGGACGCCCTCACCGCGCGGCTCGCCCGACTGGTCGACGACGACGAGCTGCGACACTCCCTGGGCAAGGAGGCCCGTCAGCGGGCCGAGCGCGAGTTCAGCATCGAACACACGGCTCACGCCTTCCACGCCATGGTGGACGCACTGTTCGACCGCTGACCGTGCGGGCGCACCGGGCCCTCCGCGCCCGGAACGACCGGGCCACCGTCGGGACGTCCGCCGAGGGGCGGCCGGGGTCGGAGAGCAGCCAGCCTAGGATGGGAGCCTGGGTCGCTCCCGGGCGACACGCCCAAGCCGATCGGACGACGAAAGGCACGCAATGAGCGCGCTGGAGATCCAGTGGGACCACATCCGCCGTCGGTGGGTGCTGATCCTGGTCATCGGCCTCGTGGCCGCGGCGGGAGCCTTCGGCGCGTCGGTCCTGCAGGGGACCAGCTACACCGGGCGGGCCGCACTGACCATCGTCTCGCTGGACCGGCAGCCCGAGCAGGACACCTCGCTCGCCCAGGGCTACGCGGACTACTTCAACCAGGCCACGACGCAGAGCGCCCTGCGCCAGTCCGCGGGTGTGCCGGCGTCGGTCGAGGCCAACGCCCGGCTCGCGGCAGCGTCGCCGATCATCTACGTGGAGACCACGTCGAAGGACTCCGCCCTCGCGGCCGACGCGGCGAGCAAGATGGCGGCCGCGTTCCGCGACAGCGTCAACCAGGGTCTCCAGGGCGACTCGGGGCGCCGGATCCAGGACCTGCAGGGCAAGCTCGCCGCGGCCCGGGCCGCGAACGACAACGACCAGGTCGGCCAGCTCAAGAGCGACATCGGCGACCTGCAGCGGGGCGCGAACCAGCTCCAGGACCTCCAGCTCGACTCCGGCGTGGCCGCCAACTCACCGAACACGGCACGCACCACCGTGACGGCGCTCCTCGGCGGACTGGTGCTCGGGGCGCTGCTCGCGCTCGCGCTGGGCGGTCTCCAGAACCGCATCGCCGCCGCGAGCGAGGTCCGTGACCGCCTCGGGCTGCGGGTCCTGGCCGAGGTCGGGGGCCGCAAGCAGTCCGAGGAGGACGCTCGGCGCGAGCTGTCGCGCACCCTGATGGGCCTGTCGAACGCCTACGGGATGCCGGTGCCGGGCTCGCTCGCCGTCACCGGGCCCCGGTCCGCCCGGGCGAGCAAGAGCACGATCGCGATGACGCTGGCGGGTCTGCGCGCAGCGCAGGGCCAGACGACCCTGCTCCTGCAGACCGACCTCACCGGTGCGCGTCCCGGCACCCAGCTGTCGTCGCTGCCCGGTGTGGCCGACTTCCTGGCCGAACGGGGAGCCGGCCGGATCGACGGCAAGGTGTTCTCCGACGGCCGCGCCCTGCTGGTCGGCCCGCCCGGCAGCGAGCGCGACGACTCCTTCTCGCTGTTCGCCAGGGCCGGCGTGCAGCGGCTGCTGCGCCAGGGCACGGGGCTCGCTGATCTCGTCATCATCGACGCACCCCCGGCCGAATCGGTGGAGGGACAGATCGTCTGTTCGGTCGCGGACCGATCGCTCGTCGTGATCGAAGAGGGCAGGACCCGCGCGCGCGACGCGATCGGCGCGCTCGAGGCGCTGGGACAGAGCGGGGTCGCGGCGCTCGGCGCCGTGGTCGTCCGGGACCCCGACCAGCTCCACGACCCCGGCTTCCTCCACAACAGCACGTGGTCCCAGGCGCGGGTGCCCGCCCCGGCGCCGGACCGCCCCGTCGCGCAGGGTCCGGACTCCGGCCCCGGGCCGGCGATGGGCCCCGGCCCGGTGCCCGCGAACCGCAATCAGGCGATGCCGGCGAAGAACTACGAGGAGGCCCGCCCGCCCGTCGCCCGCGACTCGGGCGGTGCGGCGGCGATGGCGGCCGGCGCGGCGGTCGGCAAGCCGCCGGGCCCGAACGGCCATCCGGTCAAGGGCCCGAACTCCGCGTCTCCCTCCGACCCCTCCGGCGGCGCACCCGTCCGGAACGACAAGCCGGAGGCCGCCCCCAAGTCCGGGACGGACGACGGCCCCGGCCGCGCCCCGCACGCACCCTCGGCGCCCCGGCCCGGCCCGGGGTCACCGGCGCCCCGGCCCGGATCGACCTCGCCCTCGAGCCCAGGCGGCAAGGGCCCGGACGGCGCAGGGCCGTCCGTGGCCGGCGCCCCCGGCGGGAAGAGCCCGGCCGGTGCCGCCCCCGGCGGGAAGAGCCCCGCCGGTGCAGCCCCCGGGGGGAAGAGCCCGGCCGGCGCCGCCCCCGGCGCGAAGGGCCCGACCGGCGGCCCCGGCGTGAACGGCTCGGCCAATCCTGGTCCGGCGAAGTCGACCGGTCCGAAGGGCCCGGCGGCGCCCGGCTCCCCGGGACACGTCGGCTCCCCCGCGCCGAGTGCGCCGTCCCCGACGAGGGGGCACGAGGGCGCGCGTAACGGCGACCAGGCGCGCAACGGCGACCAGCAGCGCGGCGGGAACGTCGCGTCGGGCGCCGCTGCGCCGGGCGCCGCTGCGCCGGGGGGTGCGAGGCCGGGACCGCGGCCCGACTCCCCGCCACGCGACCAGGGGCCGGCGAAGAAGCCGTCCCCCCGGCCGAAGCCCGCAGACCCGCAGAAGAGCCCCGAGGGCAAGTCGCCCACCTCCGGGCCGGCGCTGGCGCCCGGCGCCCCCGAGGGCGCGAAGCGCATCGGGACCGCCCGTTTCGTCAGCCGGTCCGGCGCTCCGTCGCCCGCGAAGGCACCGGGGACCACCGGCGGCGCCCAGGATGCCGACGGCGCAGGGTCGGGCAGCGCCACGAAGGCCGGGTCCGGCAGTGACCAGAAGGCCGGGTCCGGCAGTGACCAGAAGGGCGGGTCCGGCGGTGGCCAGAAGGGCGGGTCCGGTAGTGGCCAGAAGGCCGAGGACGGCTTGTCCGCCCCGACCGTGACGATGCGTGCGGAGAGATGAATCTGATCGCGCGCGTGGCGCGCCACTCCAGCCGCCGCAACCTCGTCATCGGCGGCGCTGTGTGCCTCGTGCTGCTGGTCCTTGCTGCCGCCGTGTTCGGGAAGACCGGGCTGCTCCTCGTCGGGCTGCCGATCGGTGCGCTGGTGGCGCTGGTCGCCCTGAGCGACCCGCTCATCGCGATCATCCTGCTGATGCTGGCGTCCTTCGGGCGCCTGGCACAGAAGGAGATCGTCTCCACGGAGCTCCTGACGCCGGCCTTCCTCGTCCTCATCGGTTCGCTCGCCCTCGCCGTGTCGCGCGGGACGAAGCGGTCACCGCGGTTCGGCGGTGTCGAGTGGCTCATGGCCTGCTACCTCGCCCTGAACCTGCTCTCGTGGGCACTACCCCACCAGTACGACGCCATCGACCCGATGACCGGGGACTCGCAGGACGTGTACCGGTGGATCCTGACGGGCACGATCCTGCCCTTCGCCACCTACGTGATGGCCAAGTCGGTCTTCGACGACGACCGCAGCGTGCGGTGGATGCTCTGGGCCACGGTCGGGATGGGCGCCTACTCCTCGTGGGTCAGCATCCTGCAGTTCCGCCTGCCCGCACTGGTGTGGCCGCGGTACATCGTCGATTCTCCGAACTGGGTGGGCCGCGCCAACGGGGTCTTCAACCAGCCCGTCGTCAACGGCGTGATCCTGGACATCGCCTTCCTCGTGTGTCTGTACCTGGCCAGCGTCCCGGGCACGCGGCACTGGGTCCGCGCCCTGCTCTACGCGCTGGCCGCCGTGAACGCCTACTCGGTGTACCTGACGCACACCCGTGCCGCGCTGCTCGCGTTGGTGATCGCGCTCGGACTGGGGATCCTCTTCGCGTCGGGCTGGCGCCGGGGCTTCGTCGCTTTCGCTGCCCTCGGGGCGGCGGCGGTGGTCGCGAACGCCTCCAGAATCTTCTCGAGCGATCGCGCCACCGGCGGGGTCGGATCGTCCTACGAGCTCTACGACCGGCTCAACATCATGGCCACGGCCTTCCGGGCGATCGGCGAACATCCCTTCCTCGGCATCGGCATCGGCCGGTTCCTCGTCTACAACACCTACGAGCACCAGGCCTGGTCGCAGAACGTGGGATGGGACCGCGGCTACAACCTGATCTCGCACGAGACCGAGCTCGGCATCGCGGCCGAGCTCGGCATCCCGGCCGCACTGTTCTGGATCGCGGTCCTGGTCTCGATCCTCTATCTGCTGTGGCGCGCGATGCGGGAGCTCCCCCACGACACCTGGCTCGGGTCTCCGCTGGCGCTCGTGGGGGCCATCGCGATGATCACGATGGTCGTCAACGGGCTCACGGTCGACCTGCGTCTCCTGGAGTTCGCGACGATGCTGCCGTTCCTGTTCGCCGGCATCGTGGTCGGTCGGCTGGAGCGGTACCGCGCGGATCGCCCCGCGCCGCGGCCCGGGGTGCCCTGGGGCGGCCTCCGAGGTGGGACGGCGCCCGAGGACCAGCAGGCGTGGCACGACCGCGAGGCCGGGGTCGCGCCGCCGGACGGAGCCCGCCTCGTCTCACCCCGGTGACGCTCCGACGCGCCGCACGGACGACGTCCGGATTCCGGGAGGCCGCTACGATGTCGGGGTTCGCTCCCTGCGGGAGCGCTCCCGGCCGGTCGCGCTCGCGGACGGCCCCCCGGCGATGACGGATCGATGAGCGTGCCACCCCAGCCGCCCGGACCGGGCTCCGACGGCCCTGCGCCGTCGGGATCACCGGTCGGCCTCGACGCGGCGACGACGCAGATCGCCGCCGAGCCGGCCGACGACGCTCCCGAGCCGCCCGAGGTCGAGGACAGCGAGCACAACCCGTCGCTCGAGGGCCTCGGGGCTAAGCTCCGCACGGGGGCGAAGTTCGCCTCGGTGGCCCTCGTGTTCACCCAGCTGATCTCGCTGACCCAGACCATCGTGATCGCGCGGATCCTGTCGCCGCTCGAGATCGGGACGTTCACCCTCGGCACGCTCTTCGCGACGTTCCTGACCACGATGGCCGACGGCGGGATGCGCGCCGCGCTGATCCAGCGCGAGCGCGAGGTGGAGGACGCCGCCAACACCGCGTTCTGGGTCGGCCTCGGGACCGGAAGCGCCATGGCGCTGTGCGCGCTCGCCGCGTCCCCCGTCCTCGGGTGGTACTTCGACAACCCGCTCGTGGGCGTGGTCTGTGCCGTGAGCTGCGGGACACTGCTCATCCACTCCCTGCTCAACGTGCCCGAAGCCCTGATGCAGCGGAGCTTCAACTTCAAGCGCCGGCTCGTCGTCGACCCCACGACCGCGACGACGTTCGCGGTCGTCGCCGTGACGTTCTGCCTCCTGGGCTTCGGCGTCTGGGGCCTGGTCATCGGCCTCTACGCCTCCCAGCTCGCGACCCTGATCTCCTGTTGGGGCCTCGCGAAGTGGCGTCCGGGCAAGGGCTCCTTCGTCTTCCGCATCTGGCGGGAGATGGCCGGGTACGCAGCCCCGCTGATCCTCTCCGGCGTGGTCGACCAGGGCCGCGACGCCATCCAGGCGGCTCTCGTCGGGCACCACCTCGACGTCGCCTCGGCCGGCCAGTACCGCTACGGCCGGCGGATCGGCGTGCTCCCCGGCCAGGCGATCATCCAGGTCGCGTCGTACGTGCTGTTCCCCGCGTTCGCCCGCATCGCCGCGGACGTCAACCGCTTCCGCGACGGGATGCTGCGCGCGCTGCAGATGCTCTGGGTCGTCACGGTGCCGTTCGCGGCGGTGCTCATCGCCCTCGGTCAGCCCATGATCGTCGTCCTGCTCGGGGAGCAGTGGCGGCCGGCCGGTCTCTTCGTCGCCGCGATGGCGGGCGTCGGGCCGGGGACCGCGATGGGCGCGATCGGCATCGAGTCCATCAAGGGCGCCGGGGCCAGTCGGCGCATCAACTACCTGACCGTCCTCAGCATCGTCGTCGGGCTGGGCAGCCTGATCGCCCTGCTGCCCTTCGGCCTCGTCGGTGTCGGGCTCGCGGCCTCCCTCGACGGCATCGTGGGCGGCTTCGCCAGCATCGTCCTGGCCCGCCGGCTGGCGGGCGCCTCGATCGGCGACCTCGTGCGCGTCCTCGCCCCACCCCTCGCGGCCGCGACCGCGGCCGGCGCCGCGGTGGGGGCGCTCGAGCACCTCGTGGTGCACTCCGACCAGCGACCGATCGTGCTCGGTCTGCTCTTCCTCGCCCTCGAGGTCCTGCTGCTCGCGGCCGTGTTCCTCGGGCTGCTCTTCCTGATGGCCCCCGAAGCCGTCCTGCGGGTCCGGGACGCGCTGCTGCGTCGTACCCGCGGCCGGCAGGAGGCCGAGGCGGCGGAGGGCGAGGACGCCCCGGAGCCCCGTCCCCGGGTCTCGGCGATGCTCGACGCTCCGACCGAGGCGATCCCGATCTTCGCGATGGACGACCCGACCGGGCGGATCTACTCCCCCTACCGCTGGACCCCGCGGCCACCGCGCGCCATGGGACCTCCCGCCCCGCCACCGGGGGCCCTCCCGTTCGCCGCACCCCCGCCCCCGCGGCCCCCGGGCCCGCTCGTGGCCCCCCTCAGCCCCGAGGGGCAGGCCGAGCGGGCCGCGCGCTTCGAGCAGGTGTCCGTCGACGCCCCGACGACCGCCATCCGGCCGGTGCGGTCCCCCCGCGTGAGCCCGACGACGGCCGGGTCGACCACGAACGCCTCCACATCCGCCCCGACGGGCAACGGGTCGACGCCCGTTCCGATCGCCAACGGCGCGACGTCCGCCGCGACATCCGCCGGGGTGGCGCCGGCCGACCCGCAGGACGACGCCGTCGAGGAGCCCCGGGAGGGCGGCAGCGGTCCCGGGGGAAACGGGAGACCGCGGCTCATCTCGATGGCCCGGGTCCGGGCCCGGGAGCAGGGCGGGTCCGGCGACGGGGCGCCCGGCGCCGGTCGGAGCGACGACCCCGACCGGACCGAGCGCGACGGTGACGGGTCCTAACAGCTCGGCGGCGCACCGCCGGTGCCGTCGGTGAACGGCCCGGCGCACGGGGCCC
>JAVXWR010000832.1:0-3160 GCA_032230725.1 Actinomycetota bacterium | reverse complement strand
GCGCCGAACCGCCACCACCCGCGTGCTCGACGAGCACACGGGCGGCGGCGGAGGCGACGGAGAGGGCCAGCTCGGGCGAGAGGTCGGCGTTCGCGAGGCCGCGGACGCCGTCGGTCCCGAACAGGCGGCCCATCAGCGCTTCGAGTACTGCGGAGCCTTCCGGGCCTTCTTGAGGCCGTACTTCTTGCGCTCCGTGGCCCGGGGGTCACGGGTGAGGAAGCCGGACTTCTTCAGGCCCGGACGGTCCTCTGGGTCGATCAGGACGAGGGCACGCGCGATGGCGAGGCGCAGCGCTCCGGCCTGGCCCGACGTCCCGCCACCGTGGAGGTTGGCGAAGATGTCGAATTGCTCGGTGCGCTCGGTGTTCACGAGCGGCTCACGGATGAGCTGCTGGTGGACCTTGTTCGGGAAGTACTCCTCGAACGCCTTGCCGTTCATCGTCAGCTTGCCGCTGCCGGGCATGAGACGCACCCGGACGATGGCCTTCTTGCGGCGGCCGACCGTCTGGATGGGGCGGTCGATCGTCGCGAAGACCGGGGCCGGGGCGTCGCCGAAGACCTCGGCGCCCAGCTCGTCGTCGCTCGTCGCCTCGACGGCGTCGGCGGGGAGGTTCGCGGCCTCGGCGAGCGACTGCCCGCCCTCCGGGGCCTCGGAGCTGATCTCGTAGTCGGTGCTGTCGTTCTCGACGCTCGGGTCGTCGGGGGTGGTCACTGGCTCACCTGTCGGATCTCGTACGGCACGGGCTGCTGGGCGGCGTGCGGGTGCTCGGGGCCGGCGTAGACCTTGAGCTTCGACGCCATCGCCCGGCCCAGACGGTTGTGGGGGAGCATGCCCTTCACGGCCTTCTCCACCAGGCGGCTCGGGAAGCGGTCGAGCTCCTCGCCCACCGAACGGGCCCGCAGGCCCCCCGGGTAGCCGCTGTGGTGGTAGACGAAGCGGTCATCCCGCTTGTTGCCGGTGAGGGCGACCTTCTCGGCGTTCACGATCACGACGAAGTCGCCGGTGTCGACGTGAGCGGCGTACGTGGGCTTGTGCTTCCCACGCAGCAGCTGCGCCGTCTGGCTGGCGAGCCGGCCCAGGACGACGTCGGTGGCGTCGATGACGTGCCAGGCGCGGTCGATGTCGCCGGGCTTCGGACTGAACGTGCGCACGGAGCTACCTCGTCACGGTCATAACTGGTCTGCGGTATGTCTGCGGGGAGCACGCACGGCGGTTCCCCTCGCGGCAGGCGTTCACCGCGCAACGACTGTCCAGGTTACGCGGCGCCTCCCGAGCACCCGCCACCCACCCCCGCGACGGCTCACGCGTAGCGCATCGCGTTCTGCTGCTCGGTCGCGCGGTAGAGCTGCTCGGCCTGCCCGAGACGCCCGCCGATCTGGCCGAGCACCTGCGCGAGGTCGGCCATCGCGGTGTCGATCTCGTGCTGACGGGTCTGGTACTGCTCGGCGGCGGCACCGGTCCAGTCGGCCACGAGCGGCGCCAGCTGGCGCTTCAGGTCGTCCAGACGTCCCTGGATCTGGGTCGCGGTGCTGGTCACGCTCTGCTGGGCGGCGGTCAGCTCGCCGAACGTCACCCGGATCTCGTCCACGGGTCGGGGTCCTCTCTGTGTCTGATGTCGTGTCGGGGCCGCGGTCCGTCAGGACAGGGCCTGGCCGATCCGCGAGGTCGACGACGCGATCTCGTCCTCGGCGGCGCGGTAGGTCGTGCCGGAGGCCTGCACCGACTCGCCGATCGATGACAGCGCGGCGTTGATGCGCCGGGCGTCGTCGTTCCAGCGCGCCATCAGCTGGTGGAACGCGGTGGACGCGTCCCCCCGCCAGGTGCCCTCCAGCGGGCCCAGCTGCGCGCGCAGCTGGGCGAGCTGGGCGTTGATCTGGTCCCGCACCTCGAACACGTGCTGCCCTGCGGCTGCCATGACCTGGGTCTGGGTCCCGAACTGTCCGGCCACCGGCCGCTCCCCTCATCGGTCGTCGCGCCGGTCGCGCCGGCCTCGAGAGACAGTGACATCCCGCTCGCGGACGTGGGGGCCGTTCCGGTGAACTCGGGCGATCTCGCGCACGAGGGGCACAGCACGCAATCCGTCGCGCATCAGTCCCTGCCTCCTGTGCCCCTGATCAACCCGGGCCGGCCAGGCGCCCAGCCGGGCCGGCCACCCCGACGCGCGACGGGCACACCACGCAGGTCCGGCTGCCTCAGTCCCTGCCTCCCGTGCCCCTGATCAACCCGGGCCGGGACGAGATCAGGGCGGACTGCGCAGCGTCGACACCACCCGCGCACAGGCGGCGAGCACGGCGTCCCCGTCCTGGTCGTCGTGGCGGCACCCGACGGAGAGCTGCGTCGCACCCGTGAACACCACCACCCACTGGACGGTCGTGCCCGGGGCGGCCACCTGGCGGTAGGTCGCCACCTTCCGGCTGGCGAACGTCGTGTCGGGCTGCAGGTCGGACACGCCCCCGCCGGCGGTGCGCGCGGCCTCGAACCCCGCGAGCAGCTGCGCCCGCGCGCTCTGCGGGTCCGGCGAGGTCAGCGCGCTCTCCTGCACGGCGATGAGGTTGGGGCCCCGGGGCTGGTCGACGGGCCGGATCCGGCTGCGGCGCGCGGCGGCGTCGGTGCCGTCGGGGACCCAGCCGGCCGGGAGCTCGTAGGCGTGGGCGAACGCCGCGACGACCGTCGGCGGCGCGGCCGTCGCGGGACCCCCGCCCCGCAGCCCGACGACGGCGAGCACGACGGCCACCACGGCTACGGTCGCCCCCGCGACCACCCCGGCCCGACGGCGCGGGGACCAGCGGGCGACGCCGCGCGTGGGCGTCTCGGTGCGCACGAGGGCCCGCGACGAAGGCATGAGCGCGCGGGCGATGCGCGTCGTCGGCCCGTCGGGGTCGGAGACCGCGGCGATCGCCGGGTAGGCGACGCTGCCGCGGGTCGCCGGCGCCCGCACCGGCGGCACGGGCACCGTCGGGCCGGTCGCGCCGACGGGGGCGCTCGGCATGGTGGCCCGGGCCGGGGTCGCCGATGCCGGAGGGCGGCGGACGGTCGCCGCGGGGTCCGGGGCCACCGGTCGCGGCCAGTCCGGCAGCAGCGGGAGCCCGCCGGTCCGCCCGCCCGACACCGCCCCGGCCGAGGCCCACGGGGCGACGACGGCCGGCGGGCGCGACGCTAT
>JAVXWR010000785.1:0-6036 GCA_032230725.1 Actinomycetota bacterium | reverse complement strand
GAGCTGATCGAGTCGCCCTACGGGCACGACTCGTTCCTCATCGAGGCGAAGCGTCTCGGTGAGATCCTCGAGCTGCTCCTGGAGTGACGGCGGCGGCGCCGAGCGGGGCGGCCTCGCCGCCGTGGATGCGGTCGAGCAGGTCGACGACGACGGGGTCCGCGAGCCGGTAGCGCACCACCCGGCCGTCGCGGTGCGCGCTCACGAGGTTCTGGGCGCGCAGCAGCCGCAGCGCCTGGCTCGTCGTGGAGTCCTTCAGCCCGGCCGCGACCGCGAGGTCGGATACGCAGATCTCGCCGACCTCGTGGATGCACAGCAGCAGCGTGAGGCGCGTCGGGTCGGCCAGGAGCGCGAAGCGCGACACCCAGCCGTGCATCGTCGCCTGGTCCGGAAGCGCCGCGATGGCCGCGCAGACCCGGTGGTCGCCGTCGACGCCGACCGCGTCCGCATCGCCGGAGAGGTGCACACCGCCACTATCGCACGCAGGGGGCGAAGCCCGAGAAGCCCAAGTAGCGTGGCCCGGCGTGGCGACGGAGCCGGTGACCGACGACGCCGCGCCGGTGGTGCCCCCGTTCCGGGGCAACCTGCTCGGCGAGGCACGCATCCAGCTCGAGCTGGCGATGTTGCTCGCCAGCGAGGTGTACCGCGGGGTCGGCGTCCCGCGCGGCGACGGCGCCCCGGTGGTGCTCGTGCCGGGGTTCCTGGCGGGCGACGCGTCGCTGGCCGTCCTGCGCGCGTGGCTGCGACGGCTCGGGCACCGGACCTACCGGTCGGGCATCGCCTGGAACGTCGACTGTTCCGAGACCGCCGTGCGCCGCCTCGACCGGCGGGTGGCCGACGTCGCCGAGCGCACCGGCCGGTCCGTCGCGCTGATCGGCCACAGCCGCGGCGGGCTGCTCGCGCACGCGGTGGCGGTGCGGCGCCCGAGCCGGGTGCGTCAGGTCGTCACGATGGGCAGCCCGCTGTCCTCCCCGTTCGACGCCTCGGTGCTCACCCTCGCCGCCGTCGGGTGGGCGCGGCTGGGCCAGAACCTGCTGCGGCCCGCGCGTCCGCAGTGCCTGACGACGACCTGTCCGTGCGCGTTCTCCGACGATCTGCGCCGGATCAGCCCCGTGCCGCTGACGTCCATCCGCACGAGCGAGGACGGGATCGTGCGCCCGCAGTCGTGCGTGGTGGCCGAGGACGACGAGGGCCGGGTGCGCAACGTGGCCGTGCGCGGCAGCCACGTCGGGCTCTGCGTCAACGCCGCCGCCTACCGGGTGATCGCCGCGGCGTTGTGAACGGATTCGTTGCCGGAGCGACGAAACGCGTGCCCAGGGGGTAGTCCCCCCGCTATGGCTCCGTGGACCTCCGCTGACATCCCCGACCAGACCGGCCGCACGATCGTCGTCACCGGTGCGAACTCCGGCCTCGGTCTCTCCGCGGCCCGCGCGCTCGTCGCGCACGGCGCCGACGTCGTGCTCGCGTGCCGCAACACCGACAAGGGCGAGCAGGCCGCCGCAGAGATCACCCGGGACGGCGTCCCGGGCACGGCCACCGTCGAGGAGCTCGACCTGGCCGACCTCGCCTCGGTCCGCAAGTTCGCCGCCCGCCTCGACGGGCCGGTGGCGACGCTGATCAACAACGCCGGGCTGATGGCGATCCCCGAGCAGCGCACCGCCGAGGGCTTCGAGATGCAGTTCGGGACGAACGTGCTGGGGCACTTCGCGCTGACCGGCCTGCTGCTCGACCGGATCACCGACCGCGTCGTGTTCCTCTCGAGCCTCGCGCACCGCCTCGGGCGCATCCGGCTCGACGACCTCAACTGGGAGCGCCGCCGCTACCAGCGCTGGCTCGCCTACGGGCAGTCCAAGCTGGCCGACCTGATGATCGCCTACGAGCTCGAGCACCGGTTCGTCGCCGCGGGCTCGCCGCTGCGCGCCATGGCCGCGCACCCGGGCTACTCGGCCACGAACCTCCAGTCGCGGACCGAGTCGATCCAGGACGCGATCATGGGCGTCGCCAACCGGTTCGTCGCCCAGGGCCCGGAGATGGGGGCCCTGCCCGAGCTCTACGCCGCGACCGTCCCGGACCTGCCCGGCGGGCTCTTCGTCGGCCCCGACGGCTGGGGGGAGTCGTACGGGCACCCGATCCCCGTCGGGTCGACGGCGGCGTCCCACGACCGCGAGGTCCAGGCGGCGCTGTTCACCGCGTGCGAGGAGCTGACCGGTGTGACGGTGCAGGTGCCGACCGCGGCCCGGTGAGGGGCCCGTCCGGTGTCGGGGGCGGCGGGCCGACCGTCGCCCCCCGACCGGCACCCGGCATGATCGCCCGCGTGAGTGAGGACCCCAGCCCCCTGGCGGTGCTGCGCCGCCTCGTCGAGGACGGAGCCCCCCTCGCGCCGGTCCACGCGGCCGTGCACGCGGAGCTGACCGAGATCGACCGGGGCCGGTGCGCAGCGCGGATGCCGACGGTGCCCGGGGACGGGCTGCTGGAGTCGCTGCTCATCCTCGCCGACTTCGTCCTCGGGGTCGCCTACTCGAGCACCCTGCGGGCGGGCGACCGCATCGTCACCGTGCGCCTCGGGGTCCAGCTGCTCGGCCGGCCGCTGTCGGGTCAGCAGCTTCTCGCGACCGGCCGGCTCGACGACGTGCGCAACGGCGTCGGGCTCAGCTCGGCCGACGTCACGGACCGGGAGGGGCGGCCGGTCGCGCGCTGCAGCGGGCGCAACGTCGTGCTCACCGACGAGCTCGCCGGTCGCTACGGCCGGATGGCCCCCGAGTGGTCGACCCGGCCCACGCCGTGGCGCATGCTCATGCCCCACCGCGGCGAGGACCCCACCCGCGACGGCACGACGATGATCGCCCACCCCGACCGGACCGCGGTGAACTCGGCGGGCGTCGTCCAGGGCGGTGCGCTCGCCGGGCTCGCCGCGCGGGGTCTCTCGCACGCCCTCGACGTCGTCCCCGACGACTTCTCGGTGAGCTTCGTCCGCCCCGTGCGCACCGCCGGTCAGCCGGTGATGTGCCGCGTCGTCGTCGAGCATGCCGGACGGCGCCTGCGGGTGGGGCGCGCGGAACTGGTGGACGAGCACGGGCGGCTCTACGCGCTGGCCGCCGGGACGACGTTCACTCCCTAGGTGGCTTCGCCGCGTGAGCAGTTTTCCGTCCTATGACACGGACACGTGCTCACGAGCCGGAGGCACCTACCGCGGCCGCAGCGGACCGCGCCTCGCCGGCCTTCCCAGCCCGCTTGCCCCAGACGATCGTCGCGACGATCAGCACCCCGAGCACGACGGGCGGCACGACGGCGTTGACCACGACCATCGTCGCCACCGGCAGCCGGTAGGTGAGCACGATGCGCACCACGGCCTCGCCGAACAGCCCGACGCCCCACATCGTCGTCATCAACCGCTGCGTGCGCCGGAACAGCGGGTACTGCCACAGCCCGTTCCACCAGGCCACGCGCTCCGGGTCGCCGCCCGTCGCGAACCGCCGCCCGAACAGGAACATCACGGGCCGGTTCGTCGGGACGCTCGCGAGGAAGAGCAGCCCGAGGATCCCGGTCACCGCGGACTCCTTGAGCAGGAGCAGCCGCGCGTCGGAGAACAGCAGCGACGTCACCGCGCCGACCACGATGATCGTCAGCACGAAGGCGCTGAACTCGTCGATGCGGCCCCGCATCACCACCGAGATGACGGCATTGACCAGCGGCCCGATCGCGCTCAGCAGCAGCGCGGGCACGTCACCGAGACCGGCGCCGGAGGCCACGTCGTAGACGACGATCGGCGCGGCGATGTCCAGGACGGCCATCAGGACCCAGGGAAGGATCTTCGCCGACACGTCACTCCTCGTGTGACAGGATGACTCCCGATCGTGAGCGGAACCGTACAACACGGGGCGGCATCGCGGCAGGGCTCGCCGGCGGCCCTCGTCGCGGCCCTGTTCGGCACGTCCGGCCGTCCGACGCTGCCCGGCGCCGCCCTCGTCGCCCTGCTCGGGGACCTCGGGCTGGCGCCCCCGGCGGCCCGCCGCGCCCTCGCCCGGATGCGCGAGCAGGGCCAGCTCGTCACGACCCGGCGGGGCCGGCAGGTCGACCACCACCTCACCGGCGCCTTCCGGGCCTCCGTCGAGCGGCTGCGCGACGACCGCGGCGAGCCGCCTCCGTGGGAGGGCTTCCACACGCTGCTCCACCAGGTGCCGGAGTCCGCGCGCTCCTACCGCGACCGGTTGCGCCGGACCGCCGTCCTCGTCGGGTACGCGCCCTGGCAGCCGGGCGTCCTCATCAGCGCGGTCGACCGCTCGGGCGCGCTGGTCGAGGTGCTCGCGGAGGCGCCGCCGGGCGCGTCGGTGGTGCTGGGCCGACTCACCGTCGACGGCGGGTTCCCCGACGACGGGTTCTCCGACCATGATCGCCGGGATGACGAGCTCCTGGAGTCCGGGCGTCCGGGACCTCCTCATTCCGGCGATCATGGGGTCGTGGGACGGACCGACGCGGTCGCCGCCGCCATGGCCCGCCGGGCCTGGGCCCTCGACGACCTCGCCGCCGACCTGCGAGCCCACCTCCCGGTCCTGCACGCCGCCCTCGACGCCCCGCCGCCCGAGGCGGGCCCGGACGCCCTGCGCCGCCTCGTCACGATCACCAACGCGGTCTTCGTGGATCTGCTGCGCGACCCGGGCCTGCCCCGCGAGCTGCGCCCGCCCGACTGGCCCGGGGACGAGCTGCGCGTGCTCATCGGGCGCATCGTCGTGACCCACGGTCCGGCGGCGCTCTCGCACATCGAGCAGCGCTGCGAGGCGGCCGGTTGACGCAGCGCATTGGCTCGCTCACGGCATGGACACGAAAACGTGATCCGGCTTACGTTCGGAAAACGGTTCCGACGTCGAGGAGGACGCGTGAGCAGGCTGCGTTTCGGTACTTTCCTGGCCCCTTTCCACCGAGCCGGTGAGAACCCGACCCTCGCCCTGCAGCGCGACCTCGAGCTGATCGAGCACCTCGACGCCCTCGGCCTCGACGAGGCGTGGATCGGCGAGCACCACTCGGCGGGCAGCGAGATCATCGCCTCGCCCGAAATCTTCATCGCGGCGGCCGCGGAGCGGACCAAGCGCATCAAGCTCGGCACCGGGGTGACCTCGGCGAGCTACCACAACCCGCTCTGGGTGGCCGACCGCATGGTCCTGCTCGACCACCTCACCCGCGGGCGGACGATGCTCGGCGTCGGACCCGGCTCGCTGCCGACCGACTCCTCGATGATCGGGCTCAACCCGACCGAGACCCGCGAGCTCCTCGACGTCAACCTCGACATCATCATGCGGCTGCTCGCCGGCGAGGTCGTCACCGAGCAGACCAGGACCCACAACCTCGTCGAGGCCCAGCTGCAGCTACGGCCCTACACCGAGCCGTGCTTCGACATCGCCGTCGCGGCCGTGGCCTCGCCGACCGGGCCCCGGATGGCCGGCCGCCACGGGTGGGCCTGCTCAACATCGGCGCGACGCAGTCCCAGGACGGGTTCGACGCGCTGGCCCACCACTGGGACGTCGTCCGCGAGCGCGCCGAGCACTACGGGCAGCCCGAGCCCGACCGGGACAAGTGGCGCCTCGTCGGCCTCATGCACATCGCGGAGACCAAGGAGCAGGCGTACCGCGACGTCGAGTACGCCATCGAGGCGTGGTTCCGCTACTTCCAGAAGACGGCGGCGTTCCCGCAGATGGCCGTCGAGGGCGGCGACGTCAAGGAGATGATCGACTTCATCAACGAGGCCGGCATCGGGGCGATCGGCACGCCCGACGACGCGCGGGCGCAGGTCCAGCGCCTCGCCGAGCAGTCCGGCGGGTTCGGGGCGATGCTGCTTCGGGCACGAGTGGGCCAACCCGGAGGCGACCCGGCGCTCCTGGGAGCTCATCGCCAGAACGTCGTGCCGCACTTCCAGGGCACGACGTGGGGCGGGCGCTCGCACGCCGAGTTGACCCAGGCCGCCAAGGAGCGCGCCGGCCTGCGCCGCGACGAGTTCGCGGCGACGCAGCTCAGCGCGGTCGAGCACATGACGAAGAAGTACGCCGA
>JAVXWR010000775.1:0-2589 GCA_032230725.1 Actinomycetota bacterium | reverse complement strand
GCCCGGAGATCAGCGGGCTGAGCAGGCCGAACGCCGCGAGCGGGATCGCGGCGACGTTGTAGCCGAACGCCCAGACCAGGTTGCGGCGGATCGTCGTCGCGGTCCGGCGGGCGAGGTCGAGCGCGTCGGGGACGGCGCCGAGGTCGTCGCGCACGAGGATGACGTCCGCGGCCTCGAGCGCCACGTCGGTCCCGGCACCGACGGCGAGCCCGAGGTCGGCGGCCGCGAGCGCGGGCCCGTCGTTGATCCCGTCCCCGACCATCGCCACCCGCGCCCCGGCCCGCTGGCGTTCGACGATGGCGGCGACCTTGTCCCGGGGCAGCACGTCGGCGACGACCTCGTCCACCCCGATCGCCGCGCCCACGCCCCGCGCCGCGCCGGCCCGGTCGCCCGACAGGAGCACCGTGCGCAGGCCCGCCGCTCGCAGCCGGGCCACGGCGGGGGCGGCCGACGGCTTGACCTCGTCGGCGAGCTCGAGCAGCGCCACCGCGCCGGCGTCGCACTGCACGAGGACCAGCGTCGAGTCGGTCGCGGGGTCGGGCGCCCAGTCCGGCAGCCCCCCGAGCAGCGACGGCCGCCCGAGGCGCACCGCCACGCCCTCGACGCTCCCGCGCGCCCCGAGCCCGGGCAGCGCCTCGAAGTCCTCGACGGCGGGCAGCACGCCCACCTCCTCGCGCGCCCGCTCGACGACCGCGCGGGCGACCGCGTGCTCCGAGGAGTCCTCGACCGCGCCGGCCAGCCGCAGGGTCCGCGCCCGGTCCTCCCCGGGGCCGATGTGCACGGCGCGCACGGTCATCGCGCCCGTGGTCACGGTGCCGGTCTTGTCGAGCACGACGGTGTCGACGGTCCGGCTCGACTCGAGCGCCTGATGGCTCTTGAGGAAGATGCCCTCGCGGGCGCCGCGGCCGGAGGCGACGAGCATGGCGGTCGGCGTCGCGAGGCCCAGCGCGCAGGGGCAGGCGATGACGAGCACCGACAGCGCGGCCGCGAAGATCGCCCCGGCGTCGCCGCCCGCCAGCCACCAGCCCAGGGCGGTCAGCGCCGCGAGCGCGATCACCACGGGCACGAAGACCGAGGAGATCCGGTCGACCAGTCGCTGCACGGACGCCTTCGACGCCTGCGCGGCCTCGACCAGCCGGATCATCCCGGCGAGCTGCGTCGCCGAGCCCACCGCGGTCGCCGTCACCACCAGGCGCCCGCCGGTCGCGACGGTGCCCCCCGTGACGACGTCCCCCTCGGCCACCTCGACCGGCACGGTCTCGCCGGTCAGCATCGAGCGGTCCACCGCGGAGGCGCCGGAGGAGACGACGCCGTCGGTCGCCACCTTCTCACCGGGCCGCACCACGAACCGGGTCCCGACGGCGAGGGCGGAGGCCGGGACGCGGGTCTCGGTCCCGTCGGGCAGCAGCACCGCGACGTCGCGGGCGGCCAGCGCGGCGAGCGCGGCCAACGCGTCCCCGGCCGAGCGCTTGGCGCGGGCCTCGACGTAGCGCCCGGCCAGCACGAACGTCGTCACCGCGGCGGCGACCTCGAGGTAGAGCGGGCCCACCGGCTCCAGGAACACCGACAGCGCGCCGTTCGTGGCCGGATCGGGCAGGTGCCCGAGCAGGATCGAGCCCAGCGACCACGTCGTCGCGGCGATGACCCCCAGCGAGATCAGCGTGTCCATCGAGGACGCGCCGTGGCGGGCGTTGACGAACGCCGCCCGGTGCAGCGGCCACGCCGACCACAGGACCACCGGGGCCGCGAGCGCCACGACCACCCACTCCCAGCCCGGGAAGCGCGCGGCGGGGAGCACCGAGAGCGCCAGCGGCAGGTCGACCATCGGGATGAACAGCACCGCCGCGACGACCAGGCGCCGCCACAGGTCGGCGACGCGGTCGGCGCGGGCCGGGGACGTCCCGTCGTCGTCGGCGTCCTCCGGCGCACGCAGCGGCGTCGCGCCGTAGCCGAGCCTCGCGACGACGTCGACGACCGTGCTCCGGTCCACCGCCGGGTCCCGCAGGACCGTCGCGCGCTCGGTGGCGTAGTTCACCGTCGCGGAGATCCCGTCGACCTTGTTCAGCCGCCGCTCGATCCGGGACGCGCAGGCCGCGCAGGTCATCCCCGTCAGCAGGAAGTCCTCGGCGCGGCCCTCGGTGCCCGGCCGGTCCGGCGTGTCGACGGCGAGCGCCGCCGTGTCGGTCATGCCCCCGATGGTGCGCCCCCTCCGCGGGCGCGCGCACGTCGGGTGTCACCATCGGGCCCGTGACGAGCACCAGCGCATCGGGGTCGGGGAGCGCGTCACCGGCCGACCCCGACGCGGCCGGTCACGACGGGGAAGAACAGCACGCCGACAGGGAGCGCCCCGCGGGGGTGACGAGTGCGGCGACGTTCGCGCTGGTCGTCGCCGTGATGGCCCTGGTGAGCTCCTGGACCGGCTGGGGCGGTCTGGTCCTCGGCCTCGTCGCCCTCGTGGCCGCGCTCGTCGCCCTGGTACGGGTCCGCTCGGGGCGGGCCGTGGGCCGGGCGAAGCCCCTCGTGGCCCTCGTCGTCGGGCTGGTCGCGCTCGGGGTCGGGACGGCGGTGGAGTGGCCGACGCTGGAGAGC
>JAVXWR010000712.1:0-9266 GCA_032230725.1 Actinomycetota bacterium | reverse complement strand
GCGGCGAACTCGGCGGCGCGCCGGGCGGCCTGGGCGTGCCTGCCCGCCGGGAGCAGGTCGGTGAGCTCACGGACCCGGTCGCGGTGCTGCGCGGCCCGACGGCGGGCGTAGTGCGCCGCGGAGTCCTTGGTGACCATGAACGCCCAGTCCGACGAGAGCGCGAGCGCGGCCTGCACGGCGAGGGTGTCGAGCGTGGCGTCACGCCCGGCCGACCGCGGCACGCCGTCGAGGGCCGCGAGCAGGCGCGTCCCGACCTCGGCGTTGTCGGTCACCATGTCGGCCACGGCAGCGCCGTCCCACACGCGCCAGTCCTTGCCCGAGCCCCACGACGACGCCGGCAGCACCACCGGCTCCTCGACGTGCCCGGCCTCGACCGCCCCGCGCAGCGTCGTGACGTGCACCCCGGCGGCCGGGAGCCGCGTCAGGACCTCCTCCAGCCACGCCGGGCCCTCGTGCCACCAGTGGCCGAATAGCTCGGTGTCGTAGGCGGCGACGACGAGGCCCGGGCGTCCGCGGCGCTCCCGCAGACCCAGAAGCCGCGCGACGACGGTCGCCACGAAGTCGTCGGCGTCGCGGGACACCGCGGCCGCCGCCCGCTCGGGGTCGTAGGGCGCCTTGTCGGCGATGCGCCTGCCCGTGACCCGGAAGGGCTTGAAGCCCGAGGTGTGGTCGAAGGCGTGGAAGTCGCGGTAGTCGGGGCCGCCCGGGTAGCCCGCTCGCGGGGACCACACCCGGTAGGTCACCTCGAGGTCGCGCCCGAACGCGACGACGTCGGTGCCGTCGACCGGGTGCGCGGCCGCGGTGTCACCATGCAGCGCCGGGCCGTCGACGAGGAAGTGGCGGACCCCGGCGGCCGCGTAGTCGTGCTCCATGCCGGCCGCGTAGCCGCACTCGGGCGCCCAGATGCCTCCGGGTCGCGTGCCCAGGCGCCGGGCGGTGTCGCGCAGGCCGCTCTCGAGCAGGAACCGGCGGACGCGTCCGGGCAGCAGCGGGCCGAACGGGTGCGTGGCGGGACCGCCGAGGAGCTCCACCACCCCGTCGTCGGCCAGGGACCGGAACACCGGCGACGCCCCGTGGCGCCAGGTGCGCTCGAACGTCGCGAGGGACGCGGCGGCGGCCCGGTGCTCGCGGACGGCGACGTCGGGGGAGCGGCGGTGGGTCGCGTGCGCGCGCAGCTGCCAGTCGGCGAGCCACGCGTGCATCGCGCGCAGGCAGTAGGGGTGGTCGAGCTGGGCGGCGAGGACCGGCGTGACGCCGAGGGTGAGCAGGTCGCGGTACCCGCGATCGGCGAGCCGGTGCAGGACGTCGACCACCGGCAGGTACGAGTGCGCCCACGCCTGGTGGAGCCAGTCCTCACCGACCGGCCAGGCGCCGTGACGGGCCAGCCAGGGCAGGTGGGAGTGCAGCACCAGGCAGAACGTGCCCTCGGTGCCGGCCATCACGCTCCTCTCGTCCCCCCGGGACCCCGCAGGTTACCGAGAGGTAGACGACGGCCGGCCCCGGCGCCGTTCCACCATGCTACCGTCGTCGTTCCACCATGGAGGAACGATGGCGGCGCTCAACATCAAGAACGACGAGGCCTACGCGCTCGCCCGGCAGCTCGCGGACGAGACGGGGGAGAGCCTCACCGAAGCCGTGACCACGGCCGTCCGGGAGCGGCTCGCTCGCCTGCGGCTCCGCGAGGAGGACGACGTCGAGGCGAGACTCGCGGCCGGGCGCGCCATTGCGCAGGACATGGCGCGTCGATGGGGGCCCTACGACCCCGACGTCGACCCCACCGCCTTCCTCTACGACGAGGAGACGGGGCTTCCGAAGTGATCGTCGACTCGTCAGCGCTGGTTGCCGTGCTGCGCCAGGAGGACGACTCGACGACGTACGACCGCGCGCTCGCCGTCGCCGGCGGTGCCCGGATGTCCGCAGCGACGTACGTCGAGACCGCCCTCGTGGTCGACGGTCGCCGGGACCCGGTCATGAGCCATGAACTCGATCGCTATCTCTCGACGATGCGGGTCGAGGTCGTCGCGCTGACGCGGGACCAGGCGCGGTTGGCCCGTATCGCTCACCGCGAGTTCGGGCGTGGCTCCGGACACCCGGCGGAGCTGAACCTCGGCGACTGCTTCGCGTACGCACTGGCCAAGGACACCGGGGAGCCGCTGCTCTACAAGGGCGACGACTTCGTCCACACCGACGTCATCGCGGCCGTACCGCGCTGACGACGAGGTCCAGCGAGGCGTCCACGTCGTCGGTGCGCAGCTCGAACTCCTCGACGCCCACCGCCGCCACGTCCTCGCGGAGCGCCGCGGGCCAGTCCTCGCCGGAGAGTGCGAGCGCCACCTGGGCGTCGACGATCGACCCGCCGTGCCGGGCGTCGCGCTCGGCGAGCCGGGGGCCGTGGTGCACCCCGCGCATCGCGGTGACCTCGAGGCCGGCGCCGTCCACCAGCGCAGCGAGGTCCTCGGCGGCCAGCTCGTGGGTGTGGAACGGGTTGAGGGGCCGGTCGGCCAGGGCGTTGCCGGGGGAGAACGTCAGCCGGTTCGGCGTGGAGCAGTGCAGCCGCCCGCCGGGGCGCAGCACCCGGGCGCACTCGCGCAGGAAGCCCGCCTGGTCCCACAGGTGCTCGATCACCTGCAGTGTCACGACGACGTCGACGGCCGCGTCCGGCACCGGCAGCGCCTGCAGGTCCGCGCGCACGACGTCGAGGGCGATCCCGCCGTGCCCGTACCGGCGCGCGACATGGGCCGCGGTCGGCGCGTCCAGCTCGAGCCCGACCACCCGCCGCGCGACGCCCGCCAGCAGCGCCGCCCCGTAGCCCTCTCCCACGCCGGCCTCGAGCACCGTCGCGTCCCGGCAGTCGGCGGCGAGCACCCGGTACACAGCCTCATGCCGGCGGAACCAGTAGTTCTCGTGCGCGATCCCGGGCACCGTGCGCTCGCCGGTCAGCGGCAGGGTCGCGGCGTCCTCCACGGCGGCGGCTCCTTCGCGCGGGAACGGGTACGGACGCGGCACGGTAACCGGTCCGGGTCGGCCTCCAGGTCGTGGCGCCATGCGGTTGATCATGGATCGCGGCACACCCGCTGCGTGCCGGAATCCATGATCACCGCCGGGTGTGGGCGGAAGGAGTTCCGGTCCGCGAGGTCGCCGGACGTGCGGTGGGACCGCGCCATCCAGCTCGCCGGATTGGGCCCCAAGCAGCTCGGCGGCAGGCGGGCGATCATGTCGATCGCACCCGCGTGGCGGTGCCCTCGGCATGATCGACGGCCGCCGCGGCGCACCAGGACGTGCCCCGCTCGGCGCCGCTCCGGGTCGACGCGCGACCCGGTGGACCTCGGCCCGGGGAGGTTCACCCGCACGGGCGCCACGCGTCGGCCGACGGGTGGCGTCGCGTGGCCGCAGAATGGACCGATGTCCACCGACGCGCGCCGAACGGCTTTCGGAGCGCGATCGACGGTCGGGGAGGCCGGGCTGTCGGGGTGGGGAGCGTGGCCGCCACCGACTCCGGGTGATCGACCCCTCTCCATGACCTCCCGCGCCGACAGCGGCGAGCACGCCGTCATGGCGACCGAGCTCGAGCAGGCCAACCGCACCGGTCAGCCGCCCGTCGGGCTCTGCGGCGCCGTCGTCAACCCGGCCCCGCTCGGCGCGACGGCGCGACACGTCTGCCGCCCGTGCCGCGAGGCGGTCGCCCGTCGCCGCCGCGACGCCCACCCCGCGGGCCGCCTCCCGGTCGCCCCCTGGGCGCTCCTCCTCCAGTGGTACGAGTCCCTCGTCCAGCTCCTGCGCGGTGGCCTGCCCGCGCCGGCCCAGAAGGCCCTGGCCGCGGGGGCGAAGGCGCCTCTCGCGCTCCCCGCCGCGCCGTCACGGCTGCTCCCGCCGCCGGTGCCCGTCGACCGCCAGGTGCCCTCGCCCCGCCCGCGCACGTCGCCGCCGCTGCGCGCGCCGCAGCCGCCCCGCGAGACCGGCGGCCGGCACCGCCGCGACTGAAACGCCGTCGTCACGCGCCACCCGTTGCCATCGGCCTGACGCCCACTTCACAGTGAGGCATGCGCCGACCACGTCCCGTGACGCTCGCCTGTTACGTCGTGCTGGGCCTGATCACCGTCGGCCTGCTCGCCGCCCCGCTGCTCGGGTTCGTCAACCGCCCCGCGCTCTGGTTCGGGCTCCCCTCGATCATGGTGTGGATGGGCGTGCTGGTGCTGCTCATCACCCCGGTGCTCGCCGTCCTCGAGGTCGGCCGCAGCCGCGAGGAGCACGCCGCGCACGAGGCGGGGGAGGACCGATGACCGCCACCCTCGTCGTCACGTTCGTCGGCATCGCGCTGATCGCCGCCGTCGGGTTCCTCGGCCGGCGGGGGGCCATCACCGACGTCGCGGACTGGGCCGTCGGCGGCCGCAGCTTCGGGGCGCTCTCGATGTGGTTCCTCCAGGCCGGGGAGGTCTTCACGACCTTCACGTTCCTCGCGATGGCCGGCCTCGCCTTCGCCGGCGGCGCCGCGGCGCTGTACGCGCTGCCCTACATCCCGCTGGCCTACATCGGCCTGTACTTCCTCGGACCGGTGCTGTGGCGCCGCGCCCGCGAGCGCGGGCACGTCACACAGGCCGACTTCCTCGCCGACCACTTCGGCTCGCGGGGCTTCGGGGTCCTGGTCGCCGTGCTGGGCGTGGTGTTCCTGCTGCCCTACCTGCAGCTGCAGATCACCGGGCTCGGGCTCGCGGTGCAGCTCGCGACCGGGCAGAAGGCGTCGGGCACCGTCAGCATGGTCGTGGCGTTCGTGCTGGTCGTCGCCTTCGTGCTCTGGGCCGGGATCCGGGGGGTCGCGAGCACGTCGTACCTCAAGGACGCGCTGATGCTCGTCGTGCTCATCGTCCTGGTGGCCGTGGTGCCCGCGGCGATCAACGGCGGGATCGGGCCGACGTTCGAGCGCATCCTCGCCGACGCCCCCCGGATGCTGACCATCCACGCGGGCGAGTACGACGCCGGCTACTTCATCTCCTCGACGGTGGCCTCCACCCTCGGGGTGCTGTTCATGACGCTGCCGCACTCCTGGCCCGCGCTGCTCTCGGCCGGGTCGGAGCGGGCCGTGCGGCGCAACTACGCCTACCTGCCGATCTACTCGGTCTGCCTCGTCCTGCCGATGATCATCGGGTTCGTGGCCTT
This sequence comes from Actinomycetota bacterium, assembly GCA_032230725.1. Lineage (GTDB taxonomy): Bacteria > Actinomycetota > Actinomycetes > Mycobacteriales > Pseudonocardiaceae > Actinomycetospora. The sequence goes on along the minus strand of JAVXWR010000712.1, from coordinate 4,112 downwards.
CACGGCGCTGCCGCCGACCACGAGCAGCAACGGCGCGCTCCTCACGATCGCCGGCCAGGTGTTCCCGTCGTGGTTCGTCGGGGTCGTCGTGGTGGCCACCGCGGCGACGGCGATGGTCCCCGCGGCCGGACTGATCATCGGGATGTCCTCGCTGGTCGCGCGCAACGTCGTCCGGACCTCGTCGCCGCAGGGCCAGACCCTGGTCAACCGGGCGTCGGTGGTGGGCCTGACGGGGCTGGCCCTCGTGCTCGCGATCGTGCGGCCCGACCTGCTCGCGAACCTGCTGCTGCTGACCTACTCCGGCCTCGACCAGCTGGTGCCCGCGCTCGTGCTGGCGCTGTTCGCCTTGCGCTGGGCCGGGCTGCGCCCGGTGCTGGCCGGCCTCGTGGTCGGGGAGGTCGTGGTGATCGCGCTGACGTTCGGGCCCTACAGCGGGACCGTCAACGAGGGGCTCATCGCGCTCGTGCCGAACGTCGTCGTCGTCGTGGTCGGGACGCTGATCGAGCGGCGGCGCGGCGGAGGTGCTCGGATGACCACCGCCGAGCCCACGCCCGTCCCCGCACGGGGGGAGCCGGCGGCGGGCTAGGGCGAGGGGGAGGACGGCGATGACGCGGCTGCTCCTGCGCGGCGGCGAGGTGCTCGACGGGACCGGGGCGCCGGCCGCGCCCGCGGACGTCGTCGTCGACACCGCGACCGGGACGATCCTCGGCGTCGGACCGGGGCTCGACGGTGACGACGCAGTCGACTGCGCCGGCGCGACGGTCACGCCGGGCTTCGTCGACGCCCACGTGCACGTCACCAGCTCCGGGGTCGACCTGCTCTCCCGGGTGACGACGCCGTTCTCCTACCAGTTCTTCGCGGCCGCGAGGAACCTCACGGCCACCCTGCGGGCCGGGGTCACGACGGTGCGCGACGCCGGCGGCGCCGACGCCGGGGTGCGCCGGGCGGTGGCCGACGGGCTGGTCGAGGGCCCGCGGATGCGCATCGCGATCACCATCCTCGGCCAGACCGGCGGGCACTCCGACGGCTGGATGCCCTCGGGGCACTGCGTGCCGCTCTCGCTGCCGCACCCGGGCCGTCCCGCCGGGGTCGCCGACGGTGTCGACGGGGTCCGCCGCGTGGTCCGCGAGGTGCTGCGCGCGGGCGCCGACGTCGTGAAGATCTGCACGACGGGCGGGGTGCTCTCCCCGGGCGACGACCCGGAGCACTCGCAGTTCTCGCCGGAGGAGATCGCGGTCGTCGTTGCCGAGGCCGCCGCGCAGGGACGCGAGGTGATGTCGCACGCTCAGGGGGCGCAGGGCATCAAGAACGCCGTGCGCGCCGGAGTCCGCTCGATCGAGCACGGCATCTTCCTCGACGACGAGGCCATCGAGCTGATGCTCGCCCACGACACCGTGCTGGTGCCGACGCTCGTGGCCCCGCGGGCGGTCCTCGAGGCGGCCGGGCAGGGCGCCCGCCTGCCCACCGAGGTGGTGGCCAAGGCCGCCGCCGTCGTCGACGTGCACGCCGAGTCGATCCGGCGGGCGGTGGCGGCCGGTGTCCGGATCGCGATGGGCACCGACTCCGGCGTCGGCCCGCACGGGCGCAACCTGGACGAGCTGCCGCTCATGGGCGCGTGCGGCATGACGCCGGAGGCGGTCGTCGCGGCCACCACCTCGGCCCGCGCCCGCCAGCACCGGCTGGGCGAGGTGACCGGCCGCGTCGCGCCGGGCCTCGCGGCCGACCTGTGCGTGGTCTCCGGCCCGCTGTCGGGCGACGGCGGGCTCGACGACCTCCCGGCGCGGCTGCGGGCGGTGTTCCGCGCGGGGGTGCCGGTCGCCCTCGCGTGAGCCCGGGGGTCAGTGCTTCTTGCCGCCGCCGAAGCGCTTGAACATCTCCTGGGCCTTCGCGCGGTTCTTCGGGTCCTGCGCGTATCGCTTGGCCTGGTCGGTGTACTTGCGGCCCTGGGGGCTCTTGATGAAGTCCTGGACCTTCTGGAAGAGACCGGGCACGGCGCACTCCTGGGATCGGTATCCGATGTGTCCGGTTCACGATACCTCCGCTGCCGACGGCACCCGGGTTACCCGCCAGTAGCTCCATACTACCTACTGACGAGTAACATGAGAGGGGTACGCCACGTCGCCCCCGCGCCGTGCTCGTGGGACAGTCGGGTCAGAGCGAATTGCTACCGGCGGGTAACCACTGCTGTCGGTGGCCACGGTTTTCGCAGGCACAGGAGGTCACAGAAGACCCATGAACATCGTCGTGCTCATCAAGCAGGTGCCGGACACCTGGTCGGAGCGCACGCTCTCCGACGGTGACAAGACCCTGGACCGCGCCTCGTCGGACGCGGTGCTGGACGAGATCAACGAGCGCGCCGTGGAGGAGGCGCTCAAGATCAAGGAGGCCGGCGACGCCGAGGTCACCATCCTGACCGCCGGCCCCGACCGCGCCACGGACGCCGTCCGTAAGGCCCTCTCGATGGGCGCGGACAAGGCGGTCCACGTGAACGACGACGCCATCCACGGCTCGGACGCGGTGGCCACCGCGAAGGTGCTCGCCAAGGCGATCGGCACGGTCGGCGAGGTCGACCTCGTGCTCGCGGGCAACGAGGCCACCGACGGCCGCAGCGGCGCCATGGCCGGGATGATCGGCGAGGTCCTCGGCTGGCCCTCCCTCACCCACGCCAACGCGCTCTCGGTCAGCGACGGCACCGCGTCGATCAAGCGGGAGACCGACGAGGGCACCTGCGACGTCACCGCGTCGCTGCCCGCCGTCGTCAGCGTCGGCGAGAAGATCAACGAGCCGCGGTACCCGTCGTTCAAGGGGATCATGGCGGCCAAGAAGAAGCCGGTGAGCACCATCGGCATCTCGGACCTGGGCCTCGACGCCTCGGAGGTCGGGCTCGAGGGCTCCCTCGTGCAGGTCGACTCGTTCGCCCCGCGCCCGCCGAAGTCCGGCGGCCAGAAGGTCGAGGACGAGGGCGACGGCGGTCAGAAGATCGCCGAGTTCCTCGTCGGCCAGAAGCTCATCTGAGCACCGTCCACGAGCGATAGAGGAGAACAGTCATGGCTGAAGTACTGGTCCTCGTCGACCACGTCGACGGTGAGATCAAGAAGAACACCTACGAGATGCTGACCGCGGCCCGCCGCCTCGGCGAGCCGTCCGCGGTCGTCGTCGGGACGCCCGGCACGGCCACCAAGCTGGCCGAGGGCCTCGCCGCGCACGGCGCGGAGAAGGTCTACGTCGCCGAGTCCGACGACGCGGTCAACTTCCTGTCGACCCCGCAGGTCGACGTCCTCGCCGCCCTGGTCGAGCGCGTCTCGCCGCCCGCGGTGCTCGTGGCGGGCGGGGCCGACGGCCGCGAGGTCGCCGGTCGCCTGGCCGTGCGCACCAACTCCGGCTGGCTCAACGACCTCGTCGAGGTCGACGGCGAGCGCGAGGGCACCCACTCGATCTTCGGTGGCGCCTTCACGGTGCAGTCGAGCGCCACCACCGACACCGCGGTCATCTCGTGGCGCAGTGGCTCGATCGAGGTCGAGGAGAACGCCGCGGCCGGGACGCAGGAGACCGTCGAGGTCCCCTCCATCGACGCCGCGCGCTCGGCGAAGGTGTCCAACCGCGCCCCGATCGTCGGTGGCGACCGTCCCGAGCTGACCGAGGCGACCGTCGTCGTCGCCGGTGGCCGTGGCGTCGGCTCGGCCGACAACTACAACGTCGTCGAGACCCTCGCCGACTCGCTGCACGCCGCCGTGGGCGCCTCGCGCGCCGCGGTCGACTCCGGCTACTACCCGAACCAGTTCCAGGTCGGGCAGACCGGCAAGACGGTGTCGCCGCAGCTCTACATCGCGCTCGGCATCTCCGGCGCCATCCAGCACCGCGCCGGCATGCAGACCTCGAAGACGATCGTCGCGGTCAACAAGGACCCCGAGGCCCCGATCTTCGAGATCGCCGACTTCGGCATCGTGGGCGACCTCTTCTCGGTCGCGCCGCAGCTGACCGAGGAGGTCGGCAAGCGGGCCTGACGCCCGGGACGTACGCCGCGACGGGCCCCTCCGGTCGGATCACCCGACCGGAGGGGCCCGTCGTGCGTCCGGGGTCCGGGAAGGTCGTGGGAGCGCTCGCCCATCGGG
>JAVXWR010000709.1:0-6724 GCA_032230725.1 Actinomycetota bacterium | reverse complement strand
TGTCACCGCGTCGAGCGGCGACGAGGCGGCGTTGTCACGCCAGAACCCGTCGAGCAGCTCCACCGCCCGCGCCGGCCCTCCGGTCCGGAGCCCGTACCAGGCCAGCAGCGCGCAGATCGCCCCGCCGGACGTGCCGGTGAACGCCACCCGGGCGACCTCGGGGGAATCCAGCAGCGGGCGCAGCACACCGGCGGTGAACGCCGTCTGACTGCCCCCGCCCTGACAGGCGACGGCGACACGGGGCACGGCGTCATGGTGCCCGTGACGGCCGGGCGCCACGCGCGGCGCCTCACGATCGCGTGCGTAGGTGCGGTCCGTCCGGGGCCGGGGGCATGCCCTTGCGCCAGGCGGTGTAGCTCTGCAGCCGTCCGCTCCGCGGGCGGAAGAGCCACGGCCACGGGTGGACCTCGGCCGGTTCGAGCGCCCCGGCGAGGCGGCGGAAGCCCGGGACCGGCGCGAACGTGACGGCGAGCCGCCGGTCCCCGAGCTCGTCGGCGACCGTCCCGCGGCGCAGCTCCACGGGCCGGCGGGTCGCGAGGTCGGCCAGGGTCTCGGTGAGGAACACCAGCCGCTTGCCCGAGAGCCGCAGCCGGCGCAGCAGCGGCTCGTCGAACATGAAGACCGCCGGAGCACCGGGGTGGGCGGCGAGGGCGGCGTCGTCGTCGCCGAGGGACTCCGCGGTGAGCCAGACGGCATCGATGGTCGGCGCGTCCTCGGGTGCCGACGCCGGGCCTGCCGTCGCATCGGGATCGCCGTCGCCCCGCAACGCCGACGGGGGCCCGATCCGCTCCGTGCGCTGGTCCGGCGGCCAGTCCTGGATCGGGCAGTCCGCGTTGAGCACGCACCCGGCGCAGAGCTTGGGCGCCCGCTTCTCGACCTGGTGGCGCGAGAAGCCGTAGGCCTTCCCGGTCCCGGAGCCGACCGTCCACTGCCACCCGAGCCGGTTGGCCGCGCGGGACCCGTCGAGCAGGTGGGTGAAGAACGCGTCCTCCCCGTCGCGCCCAGCGGGCGCCCGCGCGCACCGTCCACTGGCTGGAGAGCCACATCCGGGTCTGGTTGACCAGCCATCCGTCGTCGTACAGCTCGGTGAGGGTGACGTCCGTGCAGGCCATGTCGCGCGGCCAGGGATCGTCCCAGGGCTCGGGATGGCGAGGTGGCCGGGCGCGCAGGTCGTCGCCGAGCCGCCGCCCGAGCCGGGCGTACACGTGGCGCGCGTACTCCTGCCAGGCGAGCTCGTCGCGGTATTTCGTGCGGTCGCGCGGCGGGGCGTCGGCGACGTGGGCCCACAGCGCGGGGAGGGACGGCAGCCCGTGGCGGATCCACGGCGACATCCGCGAGGCGCCGCGCCGCTCGGGCGGCCAGACGTCGTTGCGGCGGCGCGCGTAGTCGGTGACGTCGAGGGCGTCGAGGGCAGCGTCGGCGGCGGTCTGCCCGCCGCGGAACGCGCCGGAGGCGGCCGGGGTGTCGCAGGTCAGGTCGGCGAGGTGGTCGCGGACGAAGGCGACCGCGGCATCGGGACCGGGTTCCGGCACGGGGAGCTGCACACAGAGCGGTACCCGCTCGTGAACGATGTTGGACGCTGGGACGACGAAATCCGTTCACACGGCCGGAGGCCCCATGATCGACCGCGTCCGCGAGCTCGCCGCCGGCCCCGGCCGCCGGATCCTCGGCGTCGTCGGCGGGCCCGGCGCCGGGAAGTCGACCCTCGCCGCCGCGATCGGCGAGCGGACGGAGCGGTCCCACCCGGGCCGGGTCGCCGTCGTCGGGATGGACGGTTGGCACCTGGCGAACTCGACCCTCTCCCGGCTCGGCCGCCTCGAGCGCAAGGGCGCGCCCGACACCTTCGACGCCGCAGGCTTCATCGCCTTCCTCGAGCGGTTCCGCACCGACACGACCACCACGATCTGGGCGCCCGAGTACCGGCGCGGCATCGAGGAGTCCGTCGGCGGCGCGCTGGAGATCGCGCCCGAGGTGACCCTGCTCGTCACCGAGGGGAACTACCTGCTGCTCGACGACCCGCCCTGGGACCGGATCCGCGGGCTGGTCGACGAGGCCTGGTCACTCGAACCCGACGAGATCACCCGGCGCGGCCGGCTCATCGCCCGCCACGAGCAGGTCGGCCGGACCCCCGAGGAGGCCGTCGCCCGCGCCGACGGCTCCGACGCCGCCAACGCCGCCGTGATCGCCCGCACCGCGCACCGGGCCGACGTCAGGTTCACCGACGACTCCGTCGCGGGGATTCTCGGCCCGTGAGGTCGCGGCCGCTCAGATCTCCCAGGCGGGGGTGCGCAGCGCCGTCAGCACCCGGCGCAGCGCCGCCAGCCGTCCCGCCGGCAGCGCGCCCGAGGCGACCAGCGGGTCCAGCGCGCACTCGGGGTCGGCGGGCGGCCCGAGGTGCGAGCAGCCCCGCGGGCAGTTCTCGACGGCCGCCGCGAGGTCGCCGAACGCGGCCACGACGTCGTCGGGGGAGATGTGGGCGAGCCCGAACGAGCGGATGCCGGGGGTGTCGACGACCCATCCCTCGTCCCCGGGCAGGGCCAGCGCCACCGCCGACGTCGAGGTGTGCCGGCCCTTCCCGATCCCGGAGACCACACCCACACTGCGCTCGGCGTCGGGCACCAGGACGTTGACCAGCGTCGACTTCCCGACCCCCGAGTGCCCGATGAGAGCCGACACCCGCCCGGTCACCACGTCCCGCAGCTCGGCGGGGTCCTGGTCGCTCCGGGTGACGACGATCGGCAGGTCCAGTTCCGTGTACTCCCCGGCGAACGCGGCGCCGCCGTCGTCGACGAGGTCGGCCTTGGTCAGGCACAGCACCGGGGTCAGCCCACCCGCGTAGGCGGCGACGAGGCAGCGGTCGACGAAGCCGGTGCGGGGGACCGGGTCGGCGAGCGCGGTGACGACGATCAGATGCGAGGCGTTCGCGACGACGATCCGCTCGTAGGGATCGGTGTCGTCGGCCGTGCGGCGCAGCACGCTCGTGCGCTCGGCGACGCGCACGATCCGCGCGAGGGTGTCGTCGTCGCCGGTGGTGTCGCCCACGAGGTCGACCTGGTCCCCGACGACGACCGGCGTGCGGCCCATCTCGCGGGCGCGCATCGCGACGATGCGGACGTGCGGTTCGCCGTCGGGGGCGCAGGTCCATCGGCCGCGGTCGACGCCGACGACCATCGCGGGGCGCGCGTCGGCGTGCTCGGGACGGCGCTTGGACCGGGGGCGGGTGCCCCTCCCGGGCCGGACCCGGACGTCGCTCTCGTCATAGCGCCGCGCCGTGTCGTCGCGGGTCACGCCGGGATCCCCACCCCGTGCACGAGGGCGGGCCAGTCGGTGGCGAAGTCGGGGAGCGTCTTGGTGGTCGCGGTGACGTCGTCGATCTCCACACCGGGCACGACGAGGCCGACCAACGCCCCCGCGGTGGCCATCCGGTGGTCGGCGTAGGCGCCCCAGGGCCGCGTCGGGTGAAGGGTCGAGGACGGCTCCACGACGAGCCCGTCGTCGGTCTCGGCGACCCGCGCCCCGAGCGCGGCGGCCTCGGCGGCGAGCGCGGCGAGCCGGTCGGTCTCGTGGCCGCGGATGTGCGCGACCCCGCGCAGCCGGGAGCGGGCCCCGTCGCGGGCGGCGATGATCGCGAGCGCGGTCACGGTCGGGGTGAGCTCCCCGATCTCGGCGAGGTCCACGTCGACCCCGGCCAGCCGGCCGCCGCCGCGCACCGTCAGGCCGGCGTCGTCGATCGTCACCGTGCCGCCGAACGCCTCGAGGACGCGGCGGACCGCGCCGATCGGCTGCAGGTCGGGCCGGTCGGGGGCCGACTCCGGCCACCCCGCGACGGTGACCTCCCCGCCGGTGACCAGGGCGGCCGCGAGGTAGACCGCGGCGCCGGAGAGGTCGGGCTCGACGACGTGGTGCGCGGCCGGGCTGATCGGCCCGGGGGACTCCGCCCAGCGGGACCCGGCGTCGACGGACACCGTCACGCCCGCGGCCCGCAGCATCGTCACGGTCATCTCGACGTGCGGCAGCGACGGCACCGTGCCCGGGCCGCGATGGGTGACCGTGAGGCCGGCGTCGTACCGCGCGCCCGAGAGCAGCAGCCCGGAGACGAACTGCGACGACGCCGACGCGTCGACGGCCACCGCGCCGCCGGCGACCCCGCCGCGCCCGAGCACGGTGAACGGCAGCCGGTCGGCGTCGGCGGGCTCCACCGCGACGCCGAGCCCGCGCAGGCCCTCGAGGACCCCGCCCATCGGCCGGGTGCGGGCGTGCGGGTCGCCGTCGAACTCGACCGGGCCATCGGCGAGCGCGGCCGCCGGCGGGAGGAAGCGCATGACGGTGCCGGCGAGCCCGCAGTCCACCCGGGCGCCGCGGAGGTGGGTGGGCGCGGTGACGGCGACGTCGAGTGTGCCGTCCCGCCCGGGGGCGACTGCGGTCCCGACGCCGAGGGCGGCCAGGCCCTCGACCATGAGCGTGGTGTCGCGGGAGCGGGCGGCGCCGGCGACGGTGCGCGTGGCGCCGTCGGTGGCCAGGGCGGCCAGCAGCAGGGCGCGGTTGGTGATCGACTTCGAGCCCGGGACCGTGACGGTGCCGCGGACGGGGCCCTCCGCGCGGGGCGCGCTCCAGGTGCTCACCGGGCCATTCTCGCGTGTCGGGGACGGTGTCGGTGGGCGGTGGGAGGATCGGTGGCATGTGCGGTCGTTACGCCCTGGCCAAGGACCCGGCCGACCTGGCCGAGGAGTTCGACGCGCGCGACGCCACCGAGGGCGGTCTGGACGTGCCGGAGTACAACGTCGCCCCCACTCTCACCATCCCCGGCGTCGTCGACCGGCACCCCCGAGACGACGAGGGCACGCCGGACCCGTCCTCGGTCGAGCGTTCGCTGCGCGCGATGCGCTGGGGCCTGGTGCCGTCGTGGGCGAAGGACGAGTCGGTGGGCAACCGGCTGATCAACGCCCGCGCCGAGTCGCTCACCGAGAAGCCCGCGTTCCGCCGCGCGGCCGCCTCCCGGCGCTGCCTGCTCCCGGCCGACGGCTGGTACGAGTGGCTGCGCGACGGCGGGCACAAGGTCCCGTACTTCATGACCTACTCGCAGGAGTCGGGCCTCGCCGGCCACCCGCTCGCCCTCGCCGGACTGTGGGAGACCTGGCGACCGCGCAGCGCGGAGAAGGGGATGGCGCCGCTGGTCTCGGCGACGGTGGTGACCGTCGCGTCGGCGGGCCCGCTGACCGAGATCCACCACCGGATGCCGCTGGTCCTCCCGCGCGAGCGCTGGGCCGAGTGGCTGGACCCGGACCGCGAGGACCCCTCGGCGCTGCTCGAGCCCTCGCTGGACCTGGTTACCGCGCTCGAGATGCGCCAGGTGTCCTCGAAGGTCAACAACGTGCGCAACCACGGCGCCGAGCTCGTCGAGGAGGTCCACGACCAGCCCGAGCAGCAGGGGCTCGACCTCGAGGCGGCCAACCCGTCGTGATCCTCCCGGCCACCGACGTCGAGGTCGCGACGCCGCACGGCCCGGCCCGCGTCGCGCTGGCAGCTCCCGACGCCGCGGCCGGTCTGCTCGTGCTCGGCCACGGCGCGGGCGGCGGGATCGAGGCGCCCGACCTCCTCGCGGCCGCGCGCGCCGCTCCGCCCGACGTGGCGGTGGCGCGGGTCCTGCAGCCCTACCGGGTCGCGGGCCGGCGCGCGCCGGCGCCCGCCGCGCAACTCGACGAGGCGTGGTCCGCGGTGCTGGCCGAGCTGACCCGTCGGTTCCCGGACACCCCGCAGGTCCACGGCGGGCGGTCGTCGGGGGCGCGGGTGGCGTGCCGGGGCGCGGTGGTGGCCGCCCCGGCGCCGGTCGGGGTCCTGACGCTCGCCTTCCCGCTGCTCGCGCCGGCGCGCAGGGACGGGACGCGCGCCGACCGCTCGCCCGAGATCGACGCGGTGGACGCGGCCGGGATCCCGGTGCTGGCGGTCTCGGGGGACCGCGACCCGTTCGGGGTGCCGCCCCCCGCCGCCCACCGCGAGGTCGTCACGCTGCGCGGGGACCACTCGCTGCGGGCCCAGGGGCCGATCCACCAGGCCGTCGAGCCGTGGCTGGCCTCACTGCTGCCGGTGCCGACCGGACCGGTCGACTGAGCCCTCGCCCGATGCCCTCGCCCGGGGCGACGTGCGGTTCCGGTTCGTGGTCGAGACCGGCCGCTGACCCCCGCCCTACGGCGCCGCGACGGCGGCCGTGGTCGCGGCGGCCGCGGCCACCATGTCGGCGGGCGCCAGCTCCACCTGCAGGCCCCGCCGCCCCGCGCTGCAGTAGACGCTCGGGTGCTCGAGCGCGGAGGCGTCGACGACGACGGGCAGGCGCCGCTTCGTGCCGAGCGGGCTGATCCCGCCGGTGACGTAGCCGGTGAGGCGCTCGGCGTCCGCCGGGTCGGCCATCACCGCCTTCTTGCCCCGGCGCGCCGTCGCGAGCGCCTTGAGATCGAGCGTGCCCGCCACCGGCACCATCGCGAGGACCGGTGCGCCGTCGACCTCGGCGACCAGCGTCTTGAACACCCGGCGCGGGTCGGGCCCGAGCGCCTCCGCGGCCTCCGTCCCGTAGGCGGCTACGCCGGGGGCCGAGTACGGGTGGGTGTGGTGGGCGACCCCGGCGCGCTCCAGGAGCGTCAGCGCGGGGGTCCCGCCGGCGGTGCGTCGCGCCACGTCGCGGGAGGTTATCGGGGAATCGGCGCGGGGGCGCGGACGTTCCCACACGTGA
>JAVXWR010000683.1:0-3954 GCA_032230725.1 Actinomycetota bacterium | reverse complement strand
ATCTTCGCGACGGCGCTGGTCGAGACCGGCTCCACGATGGACACGGTGATCTTCGAGGAGTTCAAGGGCACCGGCAACGCCGAGCTCAAGCTCGACCGCAAGCTCGCCGACAAGCGCATCTTCCCGGCCATCGACCCCGACGCCTCGTCCACGCGCAAGGAGGAGCTGCTCCTCTCGCCGGACGAGACCGCGGTCATGCACCGGCTGCGGCGCGTGCTGGCGGCGCTCGACTCGCAGCAGGCGATCGAGCTGGTGCTCGACCGGCTGCGCAAGACGCGGACGAACATCGAGTTCCTCATGCAGGTCGCGAAGACGACGCCGGGCAAGGACGACGACTGAGGCGTGCCTCCTGAACGGACGAGCGGCCGGTTGGTCACCATCGAAGGTGACGAACCGACCGTTCGTATCGAGGCCTTCGTCGCTCAGGGGCTGATCTGGTTCGCGTAGACCACCGTGTTGTCGACGTAGGACCGGGCCCGCGCGTCGAACGCTCCGCCGCAGGTGATGAGCCGGACCTCGGGGCGGGTGGTCGGCCCGTACACGGCCTGGCTCGGGAACGCGTCCTTCGGGTAGCTCTTCACCGAGTTGACCCGGAACACCAGGGTGCGGCCGTCCGCGCGGGTCACGGTGAACTCGTCGAGCGGGCGGAGCGCCGAGAGCCGGTAGAACACCGACGGCCCGTTCGCGGCCGAGTCGATGTGGCCGAGGATCACCGCGGGCCCGCGCTGCCCGGGGGTGACCGAGCCGGTGTACCAGGCGGCCTGGTCGTAGAGCGGGCCCGGCGCGGGGACCTGCACGGTCCCGTCGGGGTTCAGCCCGACCGGGTTGACGGCCGAGTCCACCCCGAGGGCCGGGACGGCGATGCGCGCCGGGGGTGAGGCCGGCAGGTCGGGGACCGCCGTCGTCGTGGGGGGCGGTGCCGTGACGGTGACGGGGGCGCGGGTGTCGGCCGCCGCGATCGGGGCGGCGGCGCGCGGGCCCGCCGTCAGTCCGAGCACCACCAGCGCCACGCCAGCGACGGCGAGCAGGGCGGCGGCCGCGACCCACCCTCGCCGTCGGGCGCGTGACATCAGGGGGCTCCCTCGGGCGTTGCTGGGGTGGGGCCGGGAACCGGGTCCCGAGGACCCGGTTCCCGACGGACATCTCCTGCTCGGGGCGGATCAGCCCTGGTCGGTCGCCCGACGGCGACGGACGACGACGAGCGCGCCGCCGGCCACCGCGAGGGTCAGCACGCCGCCGACCAACAGCGCCGGGTCGACCCCGCCGGTCGCGGTGCTACCGCCACCGGTCTGCGCGCCGCCCGAGGGCATGGCACCGGGCATGGAGCCGGAGCCGCTGCCGCTGCTGGCGGCCTTGCCGGGCAGGTCCACGACGATCGTCGCGATGCCGACGGTGGTGCCGCCCTTGATCGCGTCGGTCCCGAACGCCTTGTCCAGAGCCGCGGCGGCGTCCGCGGACAGCCGCACCGTGGTTCCGGTCAGCGTGGCCGTGTTGGCCGACGCGTCGGTGGTGATCGGCTTGAGCGTGGAGCCGTCGAGGTCGAACAGCGTCACCGAGTCGGCCACGGTCGAGCCGTTGGCCAGGACCTTGCCCTTGAGCGTGGCGGGCTGGCCCGGGTCGATCACGAAGTTCTCGAGCGTCACCTTGGTGCTGCCCTTGGTCAGGCTCAGGCCGGACCCGTCGTGCATGAGCGTGCCCTGGACGTACGGGGTGACCTCGCCGGGCTTGTAGACGGTGACGTTGCCGCCGGTGATCGGGAACGACGCGGTGCCGTTCTCCACCGTGGCGTTCCCGGTCGGGGCGGGCTTCACGTCGAGTGAGGTGAGGGCCCCGGTGAACCCGGAGTCGAGCTTCACCGAGGTGCTCTGTCCGGTCAGGCTCGGGATCGTGGCCACCGGCGGCGGTCCCGACTGGGCCACGGCGATGCCGGAGCCGATCCCGGTGAGCGCCAGGGCGGCCACCCCCGCGACGGCCATGCTGCGCATCTTCATCCTGGTTCTCCTTCGGTCGACCCGGCCTCGCCGCCGGGATCACACCGACGTACGGCGCAGGACCCTCACCTGTTCGGCGGGGCCCTCGTGACCGAACGTCAACCTCACACGGGGCGTGCGGCCCGCCCGGGCCCGGGAACATCGAGGGCCCCGGGGTCGTTGACGGGATCAGCGGGCGTTCCTGAGAGAATGCCCGGTGGCACAGATGCCTCCGGTTCACCCCGACGCACCAGCAGGGGACCCGGCGGCCACAGACGAGAGGACCAGCCACCATGAAGACGGGCATCCACCCCGAGTACGTCGAGACCCAGGTGACCTGCGGCTGCGGCAACCAGTTCACCACGCGGAGCACGAAGCAGAACGGCGTCATCAACGTCGAGGTCTGCTCGGCCTGCCACCCCTTCTACACGGGCAAGCAGCGCATCATGGACACCGGTGGCCGGGTCGCCCGCTTCGAGGCCCGGTACGGCAAGCGCGCCGGCCGCAAGTAGCTCCCGCGACGCCCGCCGTCGCCGCTCCGCCCACGCGGGGCCGGCGACGGCGGGCGTTCCTGCGTTCCGGGACAGCTGCGGAGGAGGAGCGATGATGACCCAGGTGGCCGGTCAGGACGCCGGCGCGGCGCAGTCGGTGCGCGCGCTGGTGGAGGAGCACGCCGGCCTGGAGGCGCGGCTGGCCGACCCCGAGGTGCACACCGATCAGGCGCTCGCCCGCCGGCTGGGACGCCGCTACGCCGAGCTCGCCCCGATCGTCACGACCGCGGGGGAGCTCGGGAGCGCCGAGGCCGACCTCGCCGACGCCCGTGAGCTCGCCCGCGAGGACCCGGCGTTCGGCGTCGAGGCCACGAGCCTGGAGACGACGGTGGACGCGCTGCGCGCGCGGCTGCGCGAGCTGCTGGTGCCCCGGGACCCCGCGGACGGCCACGACGTCGTCGTCGAGGTGCGCTCCGGCGAGGGCGGCGAGGAGTCGGCGCTGTTCGCCGGCGACCTGCTGCGCATGTACTCCCACTTCGCCGAGCGACGGGGCTGGAAGGTCGAGGTGCTCTCGGCCGCCGAGTCCGACCTCGGCGGCTACAAGGACGTCACCGTCATCATCACCGCGCCCGGCCAGGAGCCCGAGGGCGTGTGGGCGTGGCTGAAGTACGAGGGCGGGGTGCACCGCGTGCAGCGCGTGCCGGTCACCGAGTCCCAGGGGCGCATCCACACCTCGGCCGCGGGCGTGCTCGTCTATCCCGAGGTGGACGAGAGCGACAGCGCCGTCCATATCGACGAGAAGGACCTGCGCATCGACGTCTTCCGGTCCTCGGGCAAGGGCGGCCAGGGCGTCAACACCACCGACTCCGCCGTGCGCATCACCCACCTGCCCACCGGCGTCGTCGTCTCCTGCCAGAACGAGCGCTCGCAGCTGCAGAACAAGGCCCGCGCCATGGAGGTGCTGCGCTCGCGGCTGCAGGCGATCCATGACGACGCCGAGGCTGCGCAGCAGTCGGCGGACCGCCGCAGTCAGGTCCGCACCGTCGACCGCTCCGAGCGGGTGCGCACCTACAACTACCCCGAGAACCGGATCTCCGACCACCGCATCGGCTACAAGTCCTACGACCTCGACCGGGTCCTCGACGGTGACCTCGACGGCGTCCTCGGCGCCCTACGCGCAGCGGACCGGGAGGAACGCCTCACCGAAGCCGCGCAGGAGGCCGGCCAGGGAGGGTCCCGGTGACCGCGGCGACCCGCGTCCGCGTCGCCGACGCGACCGCCCGGCTCGCCGCGGCCGGCGTCGAGAGCCCGCGCGTGGACGCCGAGCTGCTCGCCGCCCACGTCCTCGGCGTCCCGCGCACCCGGCTCGTGCTGGCCCCGGACCTCGACGACGACGCCGCGGCCCGGCTCGACGCCCTCGTGGCCCGCCGGGCGAGCCGCGAGCCGCTGCAGTACGTCCTTGCGAACGCGGTGCTGGGCCCGGTGTCGGTCGC
>JAVXWR010000593.1:0-13980 GCA_032230725.1 Actinomycetota bacterium | reverse complement strand
CATCGACATGAGCGAGTACGGCGAGAAGCACTCGGTCGCCCGGCTCGTCGGGGCACCCCCCGGCTACGTCGGCTACGACCAGGGCGGTCAGCTCACCGAGGCCGTCCGGCGTCGCCCGTACTCGGTGGTCCTGCTCGACGAGGTCGAGAAGGCGCACCAGGACGTGTTCGACGTGCTCCTGCAGGTCCTCGACGACGGGCGCCTCACCGACGGCCAGGGCCGCACGGTCGACTTCCGCAACACGATCCTCGTGCTGACCTCGAACCTCGGATCCGCGGCGCTGACCGACCCCGGGCTCGACGACGCCGGGCGCCGCGAGCGCGTCATGGAGGTCGTCAAGCGCTCGTTCAAGCCGGAGTTCCTCAACCGGCTCGACGACGTGGTCGTCTTCCACGCCCTCTCCACCGTGGAGCTGACGTCGATCGTCGACATCCAGGTCCAGCGGCTGGCGTCCCGGCTCGCCGGGCGCCGCCTCGCGCTGGAGGTCACCGACGCCGCGAAGGAGTGGCTGGCCCTGCAGGGCTTCGACCCGGTGTACGGGGCGCGTCCGCAGCGCCGGCTGGTCCAGTCCGCGATCGGGGACCAGCTCGCCCGGGAGCTGCTCGGCGGCGAGATCCGCGAGGGCGACACCGTGCGGGTCGACCTCGACAAGGACGCCGACGCCGGGGCGGGCGCGCTGACCGTGACGCGCGCCGAGTAGTCCCGGCGCCGTCGTTCCGAGCGAAGGGCCCCATGGCTCGATAGAGCCGCCCGTGGGTGCCCTTCGCCGGAACGGCCGGCCGGACCGCGAACTGACCGAAGGGCACCCTCGCTCGATCTATCCGAGCGAAGGTGCCCTTCGGTCGGTTCAGGCCGCGGTCACCAGGGTCTCCGCGACCGGCACCGACTCCCTGTCGGCGTGCTCGGTCGCCCCGAAGGCGTGCTCGGCTACGTCGTCGGGACGCTGCTCCCCCGCGGGCCGCAGCGAGCGCAGCGTCCAGACCGCGATCCCGCCGAGCAGGAGGAACAGCGCCGCGCCGACCCCCGCCGTCGTCGTGAGCCCCGTCGTGAACGCCTCGCGGGCGGCGTCGAGGAGCGCGCCGTCGCCGGAGGCGCGGGACGCGGCCTCCAGGCTCTGCCGGGCGGCGTCGGCAGCCGGCGCCGGCGCGCCGGCGGGGACGACGAGCGAGCCGCGGTAGACGGCGGTGGCGAGGCTGCCGAGGGTCGCGACCCCGAGCGCGATCCCCATCTCCCCGCTGGTCTCCGACAGCGCCCCCGCCGAGCCGGCCCGCTCCGTCGGGACCGACCCGACCACGAGGTCGGTGCCGAGGGCGGCGGGGGCGGCCACGCCCATCGAGGTGACCAGGAAGCCGCCGACCAGCAGCCACGGCGAGCTCCCCGCCCCGACCTGCGTGACCACCAGCAGGCCGAGCCCACCCAGGAGCAGCCCGCCGCCCATGACCACGCCGGGCCGGTACCGGGCGGCGAGGCGCGGGGTCGCGAGCGTGGCCACCATCATCGCGAGCTCCAGCGGCACCATGATCAGCCCGGCCTCGAGCACCGAGAGCCCGGCGACGAGCTGGAACCACTGGGTGGCCAGCAGGAACGTCCCGGCCATCACCACCCCGCCGGTCATGTTCAGCCCGAGCGCCCACGCGACCGCGCGGCGACGGAAGAGGCGCAGGTCGAGCAGCGGGTCGTCGAGGCGCAGCTGGCGCCGGACGAACACGACACCGACGGACGCGCCGGCCACGAGGGCGACGAGGGCCGTGACGGTCCCGCCGCCGGCCGCGAGCTCCTTGAGGCCGTCCACGACGGGCAGGACGGCACCGAGCGAGAGCGCGACGCTGGCGAGGTCGAGGCGCCCCGCGGAGGTGTCGCGGGCCTCCGGCAGCAGCAGCGGGCCCGCGATCAGCAGCAGCAGCATCACCGGGACGCCCAGCAGGAACGCGGCGCCCCACCAGAAGGTCTGCAGCAGCAGCCCGCCCGCGAGCGGCCCGACGGTCATGCCGCCCATGAAGCAGGTCATCCAGATCGAGATCGCCGTGGCCCGCCGCCGGGGGTCGGGGAACATCGTGCTGATCAGGGCGAGGGTCGACGGCATGAGGGTCGCGCCCGCGATCCCGAGCACGGCCCGTGCCGCGATGAGGGTGCCCGCCGAGCCGGCGAACGCCGCGACCACCGAGGCGACGGCGAACGCCGCCCCGCCGACCAGGAGCAGGCGGCGCCGCCCGATGCGGTCACCGAGGGTGCCCATGGTGACCAGGAACCCGGCGATCATGAAGCCGTAGACGTCCATCGCCCAGAGCTGCTCGGTCGGCCCCAGGTCGAGGTCGGCGCTCATCGCGGGGAGCGCGAGGTAGAGCACGCTCATGTCGAGCGAGAGCAGCAGCGTCGGGAGGGCGAGGACCGCGAGGCCGATCCAGGCGCGCCGGGGGGTCGTGGGCATGCGACCGACCGTAGCGCAGATGATCCTGAAAGTGAATTGCTCAGTACTGGAAAAGTAC
This sequence comes from Actinomycetota bacterium, assembly GCA_032230725.1. Taxonomy (GTDB): domain Bacteria; phylum Actinomycetota; class Actinomycetes; order Mycobacteriales; family Pseudonocardiaceae; genus Actinomycetospora. The sequence continues at coordinate 11,494 of JAVXWR010000593.1, read as the reverse complement.
TATCGCCTCGTCAGGACTCCCGCACCCGACCGGCCTCGACGTGCCAGTGCCGCGTCGTCGACACCGCCGTGAGCATCCGGCGGTCGTGCGTGACCAGCAGCAGCGTGCCCTCGTACGCGGCCAGCGCCGACTCGAGCTGCTCGATCGCGGGCAGGTCGAGGTGGTTGGTCGGCTCGTCGAGCACCAGCAGGTTCACCCCGCGCGCCTGCAGCAGCGCAAGCGCGGCGCGGGTGCGTTCGCCGGGGGAGAGGGAGTTGGCGCCGCGGTGCACGTGCTCCCCGCCGAGCCCGAACTTCGCCAGCAGGGTGCGCACCTCCGCGGTCGGCCAGCGGTCCACCTCGGGCTCGCGCGAGAAGGCGTCGAGCAGCGACCGCTCCCCGGTGAACAGTGCCCGGGCCTGGTCGACCTCCCCGACGACCACCGACGACCCCAGTGACGCCGTTCCGGCGTCGGGGACCAGCCGCCCCAGCAGCAGGGCGAGCAGCGTCGTCTTCCCCGCGCCGTTCGCGCCGGTGACCGCGACCCGGTCGCCGTAGTCGAGCTGCAGCGTCGCCGGGCCGAAGCGGAAGTCCCCGCGCTGCACCACCGCGCCGGAGAGCGAGGCCACCACGGTCCCGGAGCGGGGCGCCGCCGCGATCGTCATCCGCAGCTCCCACTCCTTGCGTGGCTCCTCGACGACGTCGAGCCGCTCGATGCGCCGCTCGGTCTGTGACACCTTCGAGGCCTGCTTCTCGGTGGCCTCGGCCCGGAACTTGCGGGCGTTCTTGTCATGGTCAGCTCGGCCGCCCTTTCGTCTCGCGTTCCGGACTCCGTGCTCCATCCAGTTGCGCTGCTCGTGCATCCGCGTGGTGAGCGCGGACCGCTTGTCGGCGTACTCGTCGTAGGCCTCCCGCGCGTGCCGGCGCGCGACCTCCCGCTCGACGAGGTAGGCCTCGTAGCCGCCGCCGTAGCGCGCCACCTGCTGCTGGGCGAGGTCGAGCTCGAGCACCTCGGTGACGGTCCGGGCGAGGAACTCCCGGTCGTGGCTGACCAGCACCGCCGGCGCGCGCAGCTCCCGGACGAAGCGCTCCAGGCGCTCGAGCCCCGCGAGGTCGAGGTCGTTGGTGGGCTCGTCGAGCAGGAACAGGTCGAACCGCGCGAGCAGCAGCGCCGCGAGGTTCACCCGCGCCGCCTGGCCACCTGACAGGGCCGTCATGGCGGTGTCGTCGGCGAGGGCGAGCCCGAGGTCCGCCGCGACCTCCGGCACCCGGTCGGTGAGGTCGGCCCCGCCGAGGGCGAGCCAGCGCTCGAGGGCCGCGGCGTAGCGGTCGTCGGAACCCGGCTCGCCGGTACCGAGGGCGGTCGTCGCGGCGTCCAGCTCGGCCTGTGCGGCGGCGACGCCGGTGCGGCGGGCGAGGAACCCGGCGACCGTCTCGCCCGGGCGCGGCGCCGGTTCCTGCGGCAGGTACCCGACGGTGGCGCTCGGCGGCGCGAGCTCGACGGTGCCGTCGTCCGGGTCCGTCAGCCCGGCGAGGACACGCAGCAGGGTCGACTTGCCCGCGCCGTTGGCGCCGACGAGGCCGACGACGTCGCCCGGGGAGACGGTGAGGTCGACCCCGGAGAAGATCGTGCGTGCGCCGTGGGCGGCCGAGACGCCCCGCGCGACGAGGGTGGCGCTCACGTCGTCGACCCTAACCGCGACGGTCGTGGCCCGGTCGAGTCATGCACCGGCGCTGAGCTGGCCTGTTCGGCGTCGGAAATGCGGCCCCGCCCCGAGTGTCGTCCGACGATGCGCTCGGGGGCAGGCCGTACGCTCGCCGCGTGCCTGCCTGGATCTGGTTCGTCGTGGCGCTGGTCGCCGCAGCCGGCGGCGCGCTGCTGCTGTGGTACGACCGCGCGCGCCCGACCCGCCGGGGCAACGGCCGGCGTGACTGGGCGGCGTCCAAGGGCTGGGAGTTCACCGACGCGCTGTCGTCCCCGCCGCACGCCTGGCGGTACGGCACGCTGCGCGGCGAGGGTCCCCGGCAGGCGTACGACGTCGCGACCGGCGCCGTCCCCGGGCCCGGCGGGCGCCGGCTGGGCTGCATCTTCGACCAGGAGCAGGACGGCGTGACCGTCGCGACGGTCGCCGCCGTGCGCGGCACCGTCGCCGTGCCGGTCGCGATCGAGCTGCGGCTGCCGGAGTCGCCCCGTCCCGACGACGACGAGCTCGACAACCTCGGGCAGGTCGGGCGCCGGTACGCGTTCGTGAGCAACGCCATGGAGGGTCGCCGGCTGCTCACGCGGCAGGTGACCGAGGCCGCCGACCGGGTCGGGGCCGACGTCCCGCTCGTGTGGGCCGAGGACACGTGGGTGCTGGCCTCGCTCGAGCCGGATGCCGACCCGGACCGCGTCGAGGGCCTCATCGAGTCCCTGGTCGACGTGTCCGCCGCGATCAAGGAGGCCGTCGTGGGGGGCGGCTCGCACGGTCCCGTCCCGGCGAGCGCCGGCAGCCCGGCCGACGAGGCCCCGACGGCCGTCGTGGCCGGCCGGGGACGCGGCGGTCCGGCCGTGGACGACGAGCCGACGACGACGGTGCGCGGGTCCCGCGAGGACGACGCGCCCACCTCGACGGTGCGCGGCGCGGTCGACGAGGCCCCGACCACCACGATCGGTGGGCGCGGACCGGCCGGAGGCGCGGGCCGGCCGGAGGAGCGCGAGCGCGGGTCCGGGCGTGACCGGGACGCGGGGCGGGACCGCGGGAGCGGCCGTGCTCCCGCCGAGGAGGACGAGGACCTCGAGTACGACGAGGAGCTGGAGCGCTTCGCCTCCGGCGACGAGGACGCCAGCCCCTTCGCCCGCAGCGGGGCCGAGCCGACGCACCGCGACCGGCCGGGCGACATCCCCTACGACCTCGAGCAGGACGACCCGGGCACCGACGAGCCTCCCGGGGAACGGCGGTCGTCGAAGGGCAGCACCTGGCGCAGCGGCCCGTTCCGCGGCCGGTGACCGGCGTGGCCTCGCGGCCCACGGCCCTCGTCACCGGTGCCAGCTCGGGGCTCGGGACCGAGTTCGCCGAACAGCTCGCGCGCCGCGGGTACGACGTCGTGCTGGTGGCCCGTGACGAGGCGCGGCTGCGGGCCGTGGCCGACCGGCTCGGGGAGCGCGGCGCCCATGCGGAGGTCCTCGTGGCGGACCGCGCCGACCCGGCGGCCCGCGCCCGCGTCGAGCGCCGCCTCGCCGAGCCGGCCGACGGCGAGGCGCCGGTCGACCTGCTGGTCAACAACGCCGGCTACGGCACGACCGGCGAGTTCGCCGAGACCGACCCCGCCGTGCTGGCCGCCAACCACGAGGTCAACGTCACCAGCGTGATGCTGCTGTGCCGGGCGGCGCTGCCCGGCATGGTCGAGCGCGGCCGCGGCGGTGTGATCAACCTGTCGAGCGTGGCGGGGTTCCTCCCGGGGCGCGGGTCGGTCTACGGCGCGGGCAAGGCCTACGTCACGGCGCTCTCGCAGAACCTCTACATGTCCGTGTACGGAACCGGGGTGCACGTCATGGCCCTGTGCCCGGGCTACACGAAGACCGACTTCCACCGGCGCCTCGGGCAGACCCGCGCGGAGGCGGGCTTCATGTGGCTCGAGGCCGACCGGGTGGTGGCCGACGGGCTCGCGGACTTCGCGAGGGGCCGGCCGCTGTCGATCCCGGGGGTGGGCTACAAGGCCATCGTCGTGGCCGCCCGGCACGCCCCGGCCCGGATCGTCCAGGTGCTCGCCCGGCGCAGCGCCTCCGGACGGGGCTGATCCGTCCGCTCCGGTCCGGACGGGAGAATGGCGGCCATGAGTGACCGCACGAGCACGCGGGCCGCCGTCGGCGGGGGCCCGGACGTGGACCCCGCCGCGCGCGACCGGCTCGCCGTCCTGGCCCGCGAGCTCGCCGTGGTGCACGGCCGCGTCACGCTGTCCTCGGGGCGCGAGGCCGACTACTACGTCGACATGCGGCGGATCAGCCTGCACCACGAGGCCGCGCCGCTGGTCGGGCGGCTGCTGCGGGAGATGACGGCCGACTGGTCCTACGACGCGGCCGGCGGCCTGACCATGGGCGCCGATCCGGTGGGCGCGGCGATCCTGCACGCGCCCGGGCCACCGGTGGACGCGTTCGTGGTGCGCAAGGAGGCCAAGGCGCACGGCATGCAGCGCCGCATCGAGGGGCCCGGGGTCGCCGGGCGCCGGGTGCTCGTCGTGGAGGACACCTCGACCACCGGCGACAGCCCCGTGACGGCGCTCGACGCGCTGCGGGAGGCCGGCGCGGAGGTCGTGGGGGTCGCGACGATCGTGGACCGGGCCACCGGCGCGGCCGAGGTGATCGAGGGGCGCGGGGTGCCGTACCGGTCGCTGCTCGGGCTCGCCGATCTCGGCCTGGCGTGACGGCCCGGCCCGACGAGCCCGGGCCCACCGAGTGGGGTGTCGGCGAGGCGGAGCGGGAGGTCGGCGTCGGGCCCTGGCCGGGTGGCCCCGAGGCGTGGCCGGACGATCCGCGGCTGGATCCGGAGCTGCTCGCGGACGGCGACCGGCGCAACGTCGTCGACCGGTACCGCTACTGGCGCCGCGAGGCGATCGTCGCCGACCTCGACACCCGCCGTCACCCGTTCCACGTGGCGATCGAGAACCTGCGTCACGACGCGAACATCGGCACCGTCGTGCGCACCGCCAATGCGTTCCTCGCGGCCGCCGTGCACATCGTGGGCCGGCGTCGGTGGAACCGCCGCGGGGCGATGGTCACCGACCGGTACCAGCATGTGGTGCACCACGCGGGAGTCGCCGACCTCGTCGCCTGGGCCCGCGGTGAGGGGCTGGTGGTCGTCGCCGTCGAGAACGGGCCGGGGGCGGTGCCCCTGGAGCGCACCGAGCTCCCGCGCGCCTGCCTGCTGCTCTTCGGTCAGGAGGGGTCAGGTCTCTCGCCGGAGGCCGCCGCCGCCGCGGACCTGGTCGTCTCGATCGCGCAGTTCGGCTCGACCCGGTCGATCAACGCGGGCGTCGCGGCGGGCATCGTCATGCACGCGTGGATCCGGAGCCACGCGGCCTGATCTCCCTCAGCCGTGCGGCGGGCGCTGGATCCGGGTGGTCGGCGCGTCGTCGACGGCGCCGTCGAGAGCCTCCTCGGCTCGGTTCGAGGCCCCGAGCCTGCGCTCCCGACGGGCCTGGATCGCCTCGATCCCGATGGGGATCAGGGAGAGCAGGACGACGAGGATCAGCATCGCCTCGATGTTGTTCTTCACGATGTCGAACTGGCCGAGCACGGCGCCCAGCAGCGTCACCCCGGCCGCCCAGAACAGGGCGCCGATCCCGGAGAACAGCAGGAAGCGGCGGGCATCCATGCGCCCGACGCCGGCCATCACCGTGATGAACGTGCGCACGATGGGCACGAAGCGGCCGAGGACGATCGCCCGGTTGCCGTACTTGTCGAAGAACTTCTGGGTGCGCTCGACGTTCTCGCGCTTGAACAGCCGCGAGTCGGGCTTGTCGAAGATCGCCGGGCCGGCGGCGCGCCCGAGGTAGTAGCCGCTCACGTTGCCGGCGAACGCCGCGACGACGAGCACGACGCACACCAGCCACAGCGGTGTCTCGATGAGGCCCGTCGTGGCGGCGAGGCCGGTGATGAAGAGCAGCGAGTCGCCCGGGAGGAAGAACCCGATGAGCAGACCGCACTCGGCGAAGATGATGAGTGCGACGCCGAGCAGGGCCCACGGGCCCAGGCTGGAGATGATGTAGCTCGGATCGAGCCACTGCGGCCCCAGGGCGACGATGGTCGTGGCGTCGGCGAGCACGACGGTCACGGTACTGGCCCGCCGTGTGGCCCCGATGTGCGCCCGGGGCCCGCGCCCGATCGGGTCAGGCGGGCAGCAGCAGCGACAGCACCCCGATGGCGCCGCCGACGACGCCGCCCGCGAGGACCGCGACGAGGCTCCACCAGGTCACGGTGACCGCGCTCCACGGCACGTAGCCCGCGGACGTCCCGGCCGGCGGCACGGGGCGCGGAGACCCCGGTCGGCCCGCCGGACCCTGGCCGCGACCCGCTCCGACCGCCCCGCCGAACCCGCCGAACCCGCCCGGGCGTACCGGTGCGGTCGGCGGGGCCGCCGGCATCGGACCGCGGGCGTACCCGGGTGGGGGGAGGCCCGGCCCGCCCGAGCGCGGCGACGGGACGTCGGGCCGGGGCGCGCGGTCGGGGGCGTGCTGGTCGGTGCGGGGCTGGTCGACGGGCAGCGCTCCCCGGGTGCGGCCGACCGGGGTCTGCTCGGTCGGTGGCTGCTCGGGCCCGGGCTGCCCGGACGTCCGGTCGGACGTGGGCTGCTCGGGCTGGCGTACCCGGCCGAGCGGCCGGAAGCGGCGGCGGCCGGAGCTCGGTGCGTCCGACGCGGCGTCCGCGGCGGGCGAGCCGGCGGGTGGCGCGGAGGTGTCGGCGCGCGGTGTCGACACGCCGCCTGCGGCGTGGGCCCGCAGCGCCTCGGACAACAGCCGCTCGTCACTCATCGCCGGGGATGGTATCGGCGCACCGGCCCGCGTCCCAGGGCCCGTGGGGGACAGCGGTGGCCCCACGGTCGTCGGCTCGCCCGTTCGGAGCAACGATTGTCGTCCGACGCCGCGGCGCGCGTGGCTCGGCGATGCGGCGTCAGCCGGTGGCGACGATCTTGGAGATGGCGTCGAGACCGCGGCTCGCGGTCGACTTCACGGTGCCGCGGCTGATCCCCGTGGCCTCCGCGATCTCGGCCTCGGAGAGCCCGCCGTAGTAGCGCAGGACGAGGACCTCGCGCTGGCGGCGGGGTAGCTGCCCGAGGGCGGACACCACCGCCTGGTGCTCGGCGGAGAGCATGGCGAGCGACTCGGCCGAGCGTGCGTCGGCGGTGTGCGGCGGGGTGTACTCGCGGGCCGTGCGGCGCCGCCGCAGCACCGAGCGGGAGCCGTTGACCACGGCGGTGCGCAGGTAGCCGAGCGCGGCGTTCTCGTCGCGCAGCCGCGACCAGTGCCGGTGCAGCCCCGTGAAGGCCTCCTGCACGACGTCCTCGGCAGTCGCCGGGTCGTCCACCAGCAGGATCGCGAGGCGGACGAAGCGCATCCGGTGCTCGCGGTAGAGGTCCTCGAGCGTCCGGGGGCCCGTCGGCTCGGCCTCGGCCTCGGGCGCCGCCCACGGACCGGGAGAGCCGGGGAACGGGCCGGGCGGACCGGGCCGGACGGCTCCCGGCGGGCCGGCGGCCGGACGACCGGGCGCGGGGCGGGCACCCACAGGGGCGCGTGGGTCGGGCCGGGACGCGGGAGGAGCGGCCGGGTGCACGACGGAGGAATCGGCCCCCGTCACGGCATCGAGGGCACGCAGGCTGCCCAGCGTCCGCTCGATCGCGCTCTCCACCGGCTCGACCACGCCTCCGACGATAGCCCAGCCCCCCGACGGCCTCGGGTCGGAGGAGCGCCTCCGGCTGCCGGGACGCGCGGTGGCGGGCCGGTCCGGGACCGGCGACGTCGTGGCCCGTGTCGTGATGTTCGCCCCCGTCGTGACGGGCGTGCGCGGCCCCTCCGGACAGGCATACTGCCCGCGCCGGGCGTGCACCCCCGCACCCGGGACCAGGCCACCACCGGGCGCACCTCCTCCGGGAGCGCTCGAGGAACACACGCCCAGACCAGGGAGCCACCCCATGCCGATCGCGACCCCCGAGGTCTACAACGAGATGCTCGACCGCGCGAAGGAGGGACGCTTCGCCTACCCGGCGATCAACTGCACCTCCTCGGAGTCGGTCAACGCGGCGCTGCGTGGCTTCGCCGAGGCGGAGAGCGACGGCATCATCCAGTTCTCCACCGGTGGCTCCGAGTTCGGCTCGGGCCTCTCGGTGAAGGACATGGTCGTCGGCGCGTCGGCGCTGGCCGAGTTCGCGCACGTAGTGGCCGAGAAGTACTCGATCAACGTCGCCCTGCACACCGACCACTGCCCGAAGGACAAGCTCGACGCCTTCGTGCGCCCGCTGATCGCGATCAGCCAGGAGCGCGTGGACCGCGGCGAGAACCCGCTGTTCCAGTCGCACATGTGGGACGGCTCCGCGGTGGAGCTGCACGAGAACCTGGACATCGCCCAGGATCTCCTGGAGAAGGTCGCGAAGGCCCGGATGATCCTCGAGGTGGAGATCGGCGTCGTCGGCGGCGAGGAGGACGGCATCTCGGCCGACAGCGACGACAAGCTCTACACCGCCCCCGGCGACTACGAGGCCACCCTCGAGGCCCTGGGCGCCGGCGACAAGGGTCGCTACCTGCTGGCCGCCACCTTCGGCAACGTCCACGGCGTCTACAAGCCGGGCAACGTCGTGCTCCGCCCCGACGTGCTGAAGAAGGGCCAGGAGGTGGCCAGCCAGAAGCTGGGCCTGCCCGAGGGCTCGAAGCCGTTCGACCTGGTGTTCCACGGTGGGTCGGGCTCGCTGCTCGAGGAGATCCACGAGGCCCTCGACTACGGCGTGGTGAAGATGAACGTCGACACCGACACCCAGTACGCCTTCACCCGGCCGATCGCCGGGCACATGTTCTCGAACTACGACGGCGTGCTGAAGATCGACGGCGAGGTCGGCAACAAGAAGGTCTACGACCCGCGCAGCTACCTCAAGGCCGCGGAGCAGGGCATGGCCGACCGCGTCACCACCGCCTGCGAGAACCTCCGCTCGACCGGGCAGGCTCTCGGGAAGTAACCGGAGTTCCCGACGAGGGGCGCCCCTCGCCGGTTTACTCGACCGAGGGGGCCCTTCGCTCGGAACGGGTGGATCGTCGCGGGATGATGGACGCATGACCATCCCGACCGGTCCCGGAGCCTCACACAGTCACAACCTCCTCGGCCCGCAGCCCACGCTGCTGCCCGCCGACCCCGAACCCCAGGGCCGGCTCGACGCCGGGGAGGACCCGGCCGCGGTGGCTGCGGACCACCCGACGTCGAGCGCCGCCTGGGCCACGCTCGCGGAGCGCGCACTGGAGGCCGGCGAGACGATCGCGGCCTACGCCTACGCGCGGACGGGGTACCACCGCGGCCTGGACCAGCTGCGCCGCAACGGGTGGAAGGGCTTCGGCCCGGTCCCGGTCGACCACGGCCCCAATCAGGGGTTCCTGCGGGCGGTGGCGGTGCTGGCGAAGGCGAGCGCGTCGATCGGCGAGACCGACGAGGCGTTGCGATGCCGTCAGCTGCTCGACGACTGCGACCCGACGGCGGCCGCGGTCCTCGGCGTCGTCTAAGAGCTCAGGACGCCCGGCGCAGGGGCACGTCGACGACCCTCGCCGGTCCCACGTCGACGATCAGCGGCGCCGGGTCGCTCACCGACTGGAGGTGACGCTGCGCAACCGGCTCGGCCGGGGCCCGCTCGAGCCGTAGCGGCGGGCGCACGGGCCGCCGTCGGGTCCGCCTGTCGAGAATCTGGGTCTCGAAGCGCTCCATGAGCATCGTCGCGATCAACAGGAGCACCGGGATGAGGACCGCGACCAGCATGAACTGAACGTACCCCGGTCCGCGGTGGTCCGAACCCCTCCTCCCCCGAGGTCGCTCCGAACGTCGCAGCACGGCTACGCCAGGTGTGGTAACGATCACTAGTCACCCACATGCGCGACAACCGTCCGGTGACTCCTGACCACCGACGGTGACCCCGGCATCCGAGGACCGCGGGGACTGCTCACGACGTGTGCGGGCGCACCAGCGTCCAGTCCACCGTGTGCCGGTACCAGCTCCGGCGCTCCAGCGGGCGATCCTCGTCGACCCCGTCGCGGCGCAGCGACGCCGGCGCGCACCCGATGGTCGCGGCCCGGCCCCGGGCCGGGCGCTCGACCCCCGGCCGCAGCCCGGCGAGGCGCCGTCGTCCGGTCACGGTGACCGCGACCCCGCCGGCCTCGACGGCTCCCCCGTCGGGGTCGGGCCGGACGACGAGCCCCGCGGCCCCGCCGCGCAGCACCTCGTGCTCGTCGCAGTAGACGACGCCGTCGAAGGGCCCGACGACGTGGATCCCCGCGACCACCCCGCCCCGGTCGTCGCGCAGCAGCGGCGCCGGGGCGGGGGCGCCGCGGCGCACGACGTCGAGGGCGGCCGCCCGGTCGGTGGGCAGCCGCCAGACCCGGGCGGCCTCCGACGGCGCGGCGGGCAGGAACGCCAGCGGGACGTCGAGCCGTTCGCGGCGCAGCAGGCGTACGAGCACGGCGGCGAGGTCGGCGTCCGTGCCGGCGACGACGAGCCGGCCGCCGTCCGTCCGGTCGAGCGCCTGCCCGTCCAGGACCGGGTCGACGTCCGGGCGCCCCGGCCGCGGCGGGACGGTGACGACCCGCGCCCCGTCGAGTGCGTCGGCCAGGTCGCCCCAGCGCGCGCGGGCGGCGTCTCCGCAGGTCAGCACCACGACGGGGCCGGGTGGGCGGGACCGCGGTGGCGGGTGGGCGGACAACTACGACTACCCTTCGGGTGTACGGGGTGGGCCATCGGGTGAGGCCGAGCGGGTGCGCCGTGCGAGATCGTCTGCACGAGTCGGACCAGGGAGTGTCACATGCCGGCCATCGTCCTGATCGGTGCCCAGTGGGGTGACGAGGGCAAGGGCAAGGCCACCGACATCCTCGGTGGCGAGGTCGACTGGGTCGTCCGCTATCAGGGTGGAAACAACGCGGGGCACACGGTCGTGCTCCCCGACGGCGGCAAGTTCGCCCTGCACCTGATCCCGTCGGGGATCCTGACGCCGCGTGTCATGAACGTGATCGGCAACGGCGTCGTCGTGGACCCCGGCGTGCTGCTCGAGGAGCTCGCGGGCCTCGAGGGCCAGGGCGTGGACACGTCGAAGCTGCTGATCTCCGCCGACGCGCACTTGATCATGCCGTACCACGTGGCGATGGACAAAGTCACCGAGCGCTTCCTCGGCAAGAGCCGCATCGGCACCACCGGGCGCGGCATCGGGCCCGCCTACCAGGACAAGGTGGCCCGCGTCGGGGTCCGCGTGCAGGACGTGTTCGACGAGAAGATCCTGCGGGAGAAGGTCGAAGCCGCCCTCGACCTCAAGAACCAGATCCTCGTCAAGGTCTACAACCGCCGGGCGCTCGACCCCGACGAGGTCGCCGACCAGGTGCTCGGGCAGGCCGAGGGCTTCGCCCACCGCATCGCCGACACCCGCCTCGCCCTCAACCAGGCGCTCGAGCGCGGCGAGACGGTGCTGCTGGAGGGCTCGCAGGGGACGCTGCTCGACGTCGACCACGGCACCTATCCGTACGTGACCTCGTCGAACCCGACGGCGGGCGGCGCGTCGGCGGGCTCGGGGATCGGGCCCACCCGCATCGACCGCGTCATCGGGATCCTCAAGGCGTACACGACGCGCGTCGGGTCCGGACCGTTCCCGACCGAGCTGCTCGACGACGACGGCGAGTACCTGCGCAAGCAGGGCGGCGAGTTCGGCGTGACCACCGGGCGCAGCAGGCGCTGCGGCTGGTTCGACGCCGTGATCGCCCGCTACGCGACCCGGGTCAACGGCCTGACCGACATCTTCCTGACCAAG